>NZ_JBSFLI010000027.1:0-119643 GCF_053598955.1 Streptomyces sp. NPDC001056
GCGGCGCAGGAAGTAGCCGGTGGCGAACTGGTGGTAGGACGGCGTGTCGAAGTTCGCGTCGGTGACCGGGTAGAACAGCACCTGCTGGACCAGCGGGACACCGCCGCGCTCCTTGGCCATGAGCGTCAGCGCGGCCGTCATGTTGCCGCCGACCGAGTCGCCCGCCACGGCCAGTCGCGTCCCGTCCAGGCCCTCGGCGGCCCCCTGCTCCACGATCCACTGGGCCACGGCGTAGTTCTGCTCGATGGCGACCGGGTAGCGCGCCTCGGGCGACAGGTCGTACTCGGGGAACACGACCGCGGCGTCCGCGCCGACGGCCAGCTCGCGCACCAGGCGGTCGTGGGTGTGCGCGCTGCCGAACACCCAGCCGGCGCCGTGGATGTAGAGGATCACCGGCAGCGTGCCCTCGGCGCCGGCGGGCTTGACGATGCGCGCCCGGACACTGCCCGTGGGCCCGCCCGAGACAGTGATCCACTCCTCGTCGACCGCCGGCTTCTCGGTCTCCCCGGACTGCACCTCCTCGACGGCCTTACGGCCCTCCGCCGGGGGCAGGTCGAACAGGTAGGGCGGGTTGGCGGTCGCCTCCGCGAACGCGGCTGCCTCGGGTTCCAGCACCGGCTGCACCGGCTCCGGGGAATCAGACATGTGAGACTCCTGAAAACTCGTCGGATACGCCGGTCGTCCCGGCGTCGCCCCGGATCGTTGTGCTGGGCACTCCGGCACCGGTGTTCGTCACCGTAAACGCGATGTGCGCGCCCCAGTTGTCCGCCAGCGCACATCTGATGTCCCCGCAGCGTACGAAGGCCGTTCCGGCCTGCGTCCAGTGCGCTGTGAGGAATACGCCAGTGCACGGACGGAACACACATCGGCGTGCACCGAGCCTAAAGTGACGTCCCAGCGGTCGCGGTTCGCCCTGACTCGACGGCGAAGACCCGCGCATCACCGCTTTTCTCGTCCGCGTCGTCCGGCAGGTCCCGACGCAGCGGACATCGAAGACGCTCATCCCGGAAGGGGTCCCGTACACGTGTCTCCAATGCCGGTCGGCGGACTGGTTCCCCAGGCCACCGACGATGCCGCAGAACTCGTCGTCCGCAACGCGAGAATCCACACGGGAGACCCGGACCGCCCACAGGCGGAGGCGATCGCCGTGCGGAGCGGTGTCATCACGGTCGTCGGTGACGACAAGGACGTGGCCCCGCACGTCGGAGCCGCCACGAAGGTGGTGGACGCGCTCGGCCGGCGGGTGGTCCCGGGGCTCAACGACGCTCATCTGCATGTGATTCGCGGCGGGCTCAACTACGTACTGGAACTGCGCTGGGACGGGGTCCCCACCCTGCGTCAGGGCCTGGCGATGCTGCGGGAGCAGGCCGCGCGTACCCCCAAGGGCCAGTGGGTGCGAGTGGTGGGAGGCTGGTCGGTCGAGCAGTTCGCCGAACGGCGGATGCCGACCGTCGCGGAGCTGAACGCCGCCGCCCCCGACACCCCGGTGTTCGTCCTGCACCTGTACCAGGCGGCCGTGCTCAACCGGGCGGCGCTGCGGGCCGCCGGGTTCGGGAGGGACACGCCCGACCCCAGGGGCGGACAGATCGTGCGGGGCCGGGACGGGGAACCGACCGGCATGCTGCTGGCCGCACCCAGCGCCCTCATCCTCTACTCGACCCTTGCCAAGGCACCGGTCCTGGAGGGAGAGGACAAGAAACTCTCGACCCGTCATTTCCTGCGCGAGCTGAACAGATTCGGTCTCACCTCGGCGATCGACGCCGCCGGCGGGTTCCAGAACTTCCCCGACAACTACAGCACCGTCGTCGAGCTGGCGAAAGCCGGTCAGTTGTCGCTGCGCATCGCCTACCATCTTTTCCCGCAGACCCCGGGCCAGGAGATCGCCGATCTCACCCGCTGGATCGAAACGGCCCGTCCCGAGGACGGGGACGAATGGCTGCGGCTCAACGGCGCAGGCGAGAATCTCACCTGGGCGGCGGCGGATTTCGAGAACTTCAACCAGCCGCGTCCGGAACTCGACGGCTACGAGGCGGAATTCGAGAAGGCGGTACGTCTTCTCATGGAGAACGGTTGGGGATTCCGGCTGCACGCCACGTACGACGAGACCATCCGCCGGGATCTCGCGGTCTTCGAAAAGCTGGCCGCGGAAGGCCTGTTCCCGGCGGGAAACCGCTGGCTGTTCGACCACGCGGAGACGGTTTCCCCGGAGAGCCTCGACCGCGTCGCCGCGCTCGGCGGCGCGATGTCCGTGCAGAACCGGCTGTCCTTCCAGGGCGAGGCGTTCCTGCGCCGCTACGGCCCGGGCAGAGCCGCGGACGCCCCGCCGGTCCGGGCCATGCTGGAGCGCGGGCTGACCGTGGCCGCCGGCACGGACGCCACCCGGGTGTCCACCTACAACCCCTGGGTCGCCCTGCACTGGCTGGTCAGCGGCCGCAACGTCGGCGGCCTGGCGCTCCGCCCACCGGGCAACCGCGTCGACCGGCACACCGCGCTGCGGATGTTCACCCGCGCCGGCGCCGAACTGACCGGCGAGGAGGACGTCAAGGGCGTCCTGCGCCCGGGCTGCTACGCGGACCTCGCGGTCCTGTCCGACGACTACTTCACCGTGCCCGAGCCCGAGATCGCGCACATCGAGTCGCTGCTCACGGTCACCGGCGGCCGGATCGTCTACTCCGCCGCCGAGTTCGAGGGTCTGGACGAGGTGCTGCCGCCTGTCAGCCCCGCGTGGAGCCCGGTGGCACGCTTCGGCGGCTACCAGACGTCCCGCCGAGCGGGCGTGCGCCAGGCCGAGTCACTCGGCGAGGCCGTCGCGGAGGCGGAGCAGCACCGCACGTGGCGGGTCAGCCGCGGGCTGCTCCCGGGTACCGCCGACGCGCCCTTCGATCCCTGCTTCTCCCTCTAGGACTTCCGGGAGGGGCCCGGCCACCAGCCGCCCCTCCCGGGACCCCACCGAACCACTTCACGGAAAGGCACACTCATGGTCGACATCGCCGAGGTCACCGCCTCCCCCAGCCCCGACCTGCTGACGCCCGACAACTGCGCGGTCCTGTTCGTGGACCACCAGCCGCAGATGTTCTTCGGCACCGGCAGCGGCGACCGTACCGCGATCATCAACTCGACCCTGGGCCTGGCCAAGGCGGCCAAGGTCTTCGACGTCCCCGTGGTGCTGAGCACCGTGGCCGCGGAGTCCTTCTCCGGTCCGATCATGCCGCAGCTCAAGGGCGTGTTCCCCGAGCAGGAGATCATCGACCGTACGTCGATGAACGCCTGGGAGGACGCCGCGTTCGTCGAGGCCGTCAAGGCGACCGGCCGCAAGAAGCTCGTCATAGCCGGTCTGTGGACCGAGGTCTGCGTCGTCCTGCCCGCGCTCTCCGCCATCGCCCAGGGCTACGAGGTCTACGTGGTCACCGACGCGTCCGGCGGCGTCAGCCCGCAGGCCCACGAACACGCCGTCCAGCGCATGATCCAGGCCGGCGTCGTCCCGGTCACCTGGGTTCAGGTCCTCCTGGAACTCCAGCGCGACTGGGGCCGCACCGAGACGTACGTCCCGGTCACCGAGGTGGTGAAGGAGCACGCCGGCGCCTACGGCCTCGGTGTGGTCTACGCGCAGGCCATGATCGACGCCCACGCCGCCGGCTGAGCCCCGCCCCGACAAGGACAGTTCAAGGAACGAAGTCAGGAACAGGCAGGAAGAGATGGATGCTGGACTGCTGGTCCTCCGGCTGGTGGCGGGACTGCTCGTCGCCGGCCACGGAGTGCAGAAGGTGAGCTTCCGGCTCGGGGGCCACGGCTTGGCGGGCGGAACGGAGGAGTTCCGTCACGACGGGTTCCGTGGTGGCCGCCTGACGGCGGTCGCCGCGGGAGCCAGTCAGATCGGTGCCGGCCTGTTCCTGACCGCCGGACTGCTCACGCCCTTGGCCGCGATGGCCGCCATGGGCGTGATGACGGTCGCGGGCACCGTCAAGTTGCCCAAGGGCCTCTGGGTGCAGAACGACGGCTACGAGTATCCGATGGTGCTCGTCGTCATCTCCGCGGCGCTTGCGCTCACGGGGCCCGGCCGGTGGTCCCTCGACCAGGCGCTCGGCATCACCCCTTGGCCGGTGTGGGTCGCCCTGGCCGCGATCGTGGTCGGTCCGGCCAGCGGGCTGCTCACCCGTGTGGTGCTGCACCGCGAGCCCACGACGGCGGAGAGGAAGCCCCGTGCGCACGCTGGTGACTGACGCGCTCCGCACCCTGGTCCCGCCCAGGGAGGACCGCCATGGCCCGCTGCTTCCCCTGATGCTGGCGCTGACCGTGGTCACCGGTCTGGTCGACGCGGTGAGCTACCTGGCGCTGGGACACGTCTTCGTCGCCAACATGACCGGCAACGTGGTGTTCCTCGGGTTCTCGCTGGCGGGTGCCCCGAACCTGTCCGCGGTCGCCTCCGTCGTCGCGCTGGCGGCGTTCCTCCTCGGCGCGCTGGCCGGCGGCAGGCTGGGAAGCCGTCTCGCCACGCACCGCGGACACCTGCTGAGGACGGCCACCGCCGCGCAGACGGTCCTGGTGGCCGTCACCGTCGCCGTCACGGCGGTCACCGGCGGCCGGGTCACCACCGGTGTCCAGTACACGCTGATCGTGTGCCTCGGGCTCGGCATGGGCCTGCAGAACGCGGTCGCCCGGCGCCTCGGGGTCCCCGACCTCACCACGACCGTACTGACCCTGACCCTGACGGGGCTGGCCGCGGACTCCACCCCGGCCGGCGGTGCGGCACCGAGGCCCGGCCGCCGGATCCTGTCCGTGCTGGCCATGCTGCTCGGCGCCCTCGTCGGAGCCGAACTCCTCCTGCACGGGCATCTCGTGCCCACCCTCGGCCTCGCCCTGCTGCTCCTGGCACTCACCTCCGTGATCGCGCACCGCCTGTCCGCCACGGACGCCGCCTGGACCCGGCCGCCGTCCTGAGCACCGAGGCCCTGGGCCGCTCGGCCGCGAGCATGCCGTACGGCCGAGGGGTCCGGACGCAGCGCAGGCGCGCCCGAGGAGTTCAGGACGGGCGGTGCGTCGCCAGGCATCCCGGAGAGGCGAGCGGCGACGGGCGGGTCTGCCCGGTGTCGACGTCGTCGAATCGTCGTCGTCGAGAAGGATCGCGCCGGACATCCTCGTAGGCCGCCGGGGCCTGCGCCGCGGTCCGCAGGCCGCCAGAACGAGCACGCACCCGCCGGTACGACGGAGCAGCTCCCCTCCGGGCGCCCGCGGCCGCAGCCCAGGTGCCGAACGCCGACCCGGGCAGCCTCTCCGGCATACCCTTCGACAGCGCCGAGGCGGTCGGAGGATTCCTGCCGTTCCCGGACCGCGCGGAGGACATCGGCCAGGGGGACGTCGCCCTGGTCGATCAGGGGCGTGAACGTCGGCGCCGGAGAGGTGACGCCGGCGAGGGAACCGAGGAAGACCCGGCTGGACGCCGCGCAGCACGGTGGTGCGCGAGGGGATGCGGGGGGGCGTCCATGCCGCCCGTCTCGGAGACGTCGGCGGGGGCGTAGTGATCCACGAAGCACCACGTGCCGATCGGGGTCCGGGTACGCCGCGGCAGCGTGCGGCGCACGGTCGCCGCCCGCGGGCCGCCCAGAGGCACGTCGCGTGCGGCCAGTACGCCGACCTGCGACTTCCCGTCCGGCTGCCCGCCGTCCGCCGCCGTCGCACCGCGTTTCCCCCGGCCTCGCTTCGGCACCGCTCATCATCGCTTCCTCTCCGTCACCCATTCGCCGGCCATCTCCGACGGAGATGACCGATATCCCGAACGATCGTGACGGGAGGGGAAGCGACGGGGAGGTTCCAGCGCTTGTCCCATCAGGCATCCTCCCGAGCCGGACCGACCGGCTCCCCGTCCCGAAGAAGGTTCCTCGTGTCCCAGTCATCCGACCTGCGGTCCTCGACTCAGGGTGCGCCCCGCGCCGAAACCGAGCCCGGTGTGCCGGGCCGGCTGATCGCGCTGCTGGCCGTGGCCTCCGGTATGACCGTCGCCAACCTCTACTACGCCCAGCCGCTGCTCTCCTCGCTGCGCGAGGTCTTCCACACGAGTACGGCGGCGGCCGGCTGGCTGATCACCCTCACCCAGGTCGGCTATGTGGTCGGCATGCTCTTCCTGGTCCCGCTCGGCGACCGACTGGAGAAGCGCGGCCTGGTCGGCGCACTGCTCGCGGTCACCACCGTCGCCCTGGTGACGGCCGGTCTCGCCCCGAACTTCCCCGTGCTGCTGATCGCCTCCCTGGTCAGCGGCGCCACGTCGGTCGTCGCCCAGATCCTGGTGCCCTTCGCGGCGAGCCTTGCCCCCGACCATGCCCGCGGCCGGACAGTCGGCCGGGTGATGAGCGGTCTGCTCACCGGCATCCTGCTCTCCCGCACCCTCAGCAGCCTGGTCTCCGACGTCGCCGGCTGGCGCGTGGTCTACCTCGGTTCCGCGGTCCTGATGGCCGTACTCGCTCTGGCCCTGCGCGCGGCCCTGCCTCAGCACGCGCCCACCACGACCGTCCCCTACGTCCACGTGCTGCGCTCCACCGTCCAGCTGGTCCGCACCCACCCCGCGCTCCTGCGTCGCGGCCTCTACCAGGCGGCGATGTTCGGCGCGTTCAGCGCCTTCTGGACCACCGTCTCGTACGTCCTCACCGGTCCGGGCTTCCGCTACTCCCCCGTCGGGGTCGGCATCTTCGCCCTGGTGGGAGCGGCCGGTGCGGCCGTGGCCCCGCTGGCCGGACACTGGGCGGACCGCAGGCTGACCCGGCCCATGACCGGCGCGGCGTTCGTCCTCGCCGCGCTGGCCTTCGCCCTCGCCGGATTCGGCCGGCACCACATCGTCCTGATCGCGCTCGCCGCCGTCCTGATCGACATGGCCGTCCAGACCACTCTGATCCTCGGCCAGCACACCATCTACCAGCTCGATCCCCACGCCCGTGCCCGCCTCAACAGCGCCTTCATCGCGACCTTCTTCCTCGGCGGCGCCCTCGGCTCCCAGTTCGGCTCGCTCACCTACCACGCGGGCGGCTGGCCTGCGCTGACGGTCCTCGGCGCGGCCCTGCCGGTCGCGGCGCTCCTGTACTGGCTCACCGAGCGCCGTAAGGCGGACCGGGCCCCCGCCCTCGACGCCGCATGACAGGGCGCGCCGACGGCTGTCGCGGGACACGGCGCGTCGGGCGGCCGTGAAGTCGCGGACGGACTGCGCGGGCTCGCGGGGGCCGGGGACGTGGTCGTGTTCCCGCGGCGCCGGTGCCGTCAGGACTCCGTCCGCGTCCTTCTCCTGACCCGGAAAGGTACGGCGGTCCTCGACGTCGCGAGCGCCGCCGTCACGGACTTTCTCCACCGAGCGGACGCGCTGGTGCCGCCGGGCACCGAGAACCACCACATCGATCTGGACCGCGTCGCCGAACAGCTCCGCGCCGACGGCCGGCGTCGGCCCGCGCCCGTCCGCATACCATGCAGCAAAGATCGTTGCCCTGATCGGAGGGGCGCCGCATCACCGGGAGCGGATGATGGATCTCCGGCAGATGGAAGTCGTCCTCGCGGTGGCGGACGCGGGCGGGTTCACGGCGGCGGCGAGACGTCTGCACGTGGTCCAGTCCGCCGTCTCCGGGACGGTCCGCTCGCTGGAACGCGAGTTGGGCACTCCCCTGTTCGTCCGGACGACGCACCGCGTGGCGCTCACCCCTGCCGGGGAGGCGTTCGTACCCGCCGCACGAGCCGCGCTGCGCGCCGCCGAACTGGCCCGCGAGGCGGTCGACGCCGCCCGGGGGGAACTGCGCGGCAGGGTGACGGTCGGCACGATGCAGGGTGTCTGGGCGGGACTGCACCACGCGCTGGCCGCGCTGCGGGCGCAACACCCGAACGTGGTGGTCCACCTGCGCCAAGCGGCGGTCGCCGACATCCGGCAGGCCCTGCGCGAGGGAACGGTGGACCTGGCGGTGGTGGCGCTCGACCGCCAGCAGCAGCGCGGGCTGACGACCCGGCTGCTCTCCCGCGAGGAGATGGTCCTGGTGGCCTCACCCGAGCGGGACCTCGGCGCGCGCGCTCCCGAGGGCACGATCGACCCCGAAGCGATCGCCCGACTGCCCCTGGTCGACTTCACCCCCGGCTGGGCGATCCGCGACGCGGTCGACCGGGCCTTTCGCGCCGCCGGCGTCGACCGCACCACGACCTTCGAGGTCAACGACATCGTGGCCGCCTCCGAACTGGTCCGCAACGACCTGGGCGTCTGCGTCATGCCCCGCTCCATCGCCGACCGCTTCCCCGATCTGACGACGTACCGATTCGCCCGGCACGCACCAACGTGGAAGGTCATGGTGGTACACCCTCCTGGCAGGCCGCCGGCAGCGGTCGCGGCGCTTCTGCGGCACATCGGCTGAGACCACCGGGCACGGCCCACGCCGTGGCGCGGCGGATCGATGTCCGAGTGCCGGGGCGACCGCCTGGCTGACGCACCCCGCATCGGGACGGGCCGAAGGTGTGCGGGTCAACTCGCCGGGCGTCTGCCGCCCCCCGCGGGCACGATCCTCCTCGACGGCACGCCGGTGCGGGGCCTGTCGGTCCGGGCCGTCGCCGAGACCGTCACCCTGGTCGAGGCCGACGACCGGCCGGCCGACGTTCTGACGGCGCTCCCGGCAGCCGTTCTGCTCGTCGTCGCTCAGCGCCACGTCACGGCCGGGATCACCTGCATCGCCGCCTCCGCCGACGCCCCGGCGCCGTCCAGGCCCACGTCGGATGCGAACAGGTCGGACGCGGTGTTCTCACGGCTGCCCTCGTCCTGCCCGACGAGACGTCCGGCACGCTCGCCGCCGACCTCGTCGTCGTGCGCCCCGACGGTCCAGGGTGTCGGCCGTGTCGGGGAGGCCGACGCCGTCCGGCACCTCCGACCCGTCCGGCTGGTGGACCTCGTCACTGCCGACGGATCAGCAGTCGTCGCCCTGGTGCAGCTCAGCCACGTAGCCCCCGGGGAACTGCACCATGGCGTCGGAGTGGCCCTCGGAGGTGTGCGGCCCCCACAGCACCTTCGCGCCGGCCTCCTCGGCCTTGTGCAGCGCCGCCGTGAGATCCTCCACCGCGTAGCCGGTGGTCTCCCGTCCGAACGGGTAAGGCAGGTGGCCGTCGTTGACGCTGACGACCGTCTTGCCGAACCGCGAGCGGATGGCGATGCGGCGGTACGTCTCGTCGGGCAGACCGATGTCACCGCCGTCCGCCGCCCGATCGTCGGAGACGATCCGGCCCCCGGTGAACCGCACGTAGGAGCGGAGGAATCCGTCCACCGAGTCGGGGGTCAGGTAGACGCGGTTGTCCGGCACGGTCTTCAGAGGCGCGTACGACGGCGCCTTGGTGTGCCAGTACAACTGCGCGTCGACGCCGCCCGGGAACTGAACGATCGCGTCCCGCCCGATCGGGTCGTCGAACGGCGCGACGACGAGGTGTGCCCCGCTCTGCCTGGCCAGGCGGACGCCCTTGTCGAAGTCGCTCATGAGCCAGCCCGTCCGTTCGGCGCCGAACGGGTAGGGGGCGGGCGTCCGGAAGTCGAAGACGGACAGGGTGCCCACGGGCGAGAGGACCAGCTCCGACTCCGTCTCGCTGGGCGTCGGGGTGACGTTCGTGACGACCTTCGCCGTGTGGGTTCCGCCGAACGTCGCCCCCCAACTGGCGACGAACGCGTCCACGGCGCCGGGAGTGACATAGACATGAGTGGTGTCGTACTGGGGACCGACCGCCGTCGTGGAGGCCGTCACCGCGGCTGCCTCGTCGTGAGCGGAGGACGGAGCCCCGGATCCCACCACACTCAGCGCCACCAGTAAGGCGGTCAGCGTCCATGCCGTCGTTCTGCGCTTCATCCCGGTCCCTTTCCCTCGAATTCCCTCGAAACCATCCGAGTCGAAAGGTAGATACGGAGCGCGCGGCCGATCATGCCGACAGTGTCCCGGGTGTTGACTCTCGGCGAACAACGCGAGAGTAGCGGACGCCCGTCACCCTTGCGTCCGCGAGGCGTACGACGTCACCGCCGGGGATTTCGGGATTGCGCCCCGCCGGCGCCGGGAGTTCGGGGACACTTGGGGTCGCCGGGGGCGTCCGCCGGACCGGTGGCGAGCGCGCGGGAGCAGCGTGCCGGTGAGGCGCGTGGGGGGTAAGGGGTGAAGTACGGGGTCGCCCTCGCGGGTCTCTTCCTCGTGCCGGCGGTATGGGGCGCGGCGGACCTCGTGGGTTCGCTGACGGCCGCGGCAGAGGTCGTCTGTCCCGGTGAGAACGTGGGCGCGGACGGCCAGGAACGTCCGGGCCCGATGCGTCCCGGGGACACCCGGTGCTCGGTGCTGGACAGGTCTCGCACGGTGGCGACACGGGACTACGCGCAGCAGCGACAGGCACAGTCCCTGGAACGGCGCCGCGATGCCGGAAACGGAGTCCTGCTCCTGGCATACGGCGCCACGGGCGCGCTCCTGACATGGCGTGCGTCGCGGTCGTCCCCGGCACCCGCCGTGCGGCCGGACCCTCACCGGTGACGGTGGTCCGGCCGACGCGACGACGCCAGGACGGCCCCGACGCCTTCCGTTCTCCTCGGCCGAATCGGTCGACTCGGCCGCCTCGACCAACTCGACCGACTCGACCGACTCAGTCGACTCGGATGCCCACGATGCAGGTGTCGTCGTCGGTGTCCGACCTGCTGTACGTGAGCAGCCTGTCCAGTTGCTGGTCCAGGGTCCGGGGTCCCGAGCGCGCCGTCTCCAGGAGGTGGGACAGGGACTCCTCCACCGAGCGGTCCCTGCGTTCTATCAGTCCGTCGGTGTACATCAGAAGGGTGTCGCCGGCGGCCAGTCGCAGCTCGGTCTCCTCGTACTCCGCCTCCGGCAGGGCGCCCAGCAACAGGCCCTTGAGCATGGGCAGCGCAGTGGCCTCGTCCTCGCGCACCAGGACCGGCGGCAGATGGCCCGCCCGCGCCCAGCGCAGCGTGCGGCGCTCGCCGTCGTACAGACCGCACACGGCGGTCGCGGTGACGGCGCCCGTCAGATGGTGGGCGACGATGTTCAGCCAGGACAGCAGCTGCGCGGGGCCTGCTCCGGTGACGGCGAGTCCGCGCAGCGCGTTGCGCAGCACGACCATGCTGGTGGCCGCCTCGATCCCGTGTCCGGCGACGTCGCCGACGCACAGCAGGACCAGCCCCGAGGGCAGCACCACGGCGTCGTACCAGTCGCCGCCGACCAGATGCTCCGTCTCGGCGGGCCGATAGCGCACCGCCACCTGGAGGCTGGGCACGCGCAGCGGCGCCTGGGCGGGGGGCATGATCGCGTGCTGGAGCTGGAGGGCGAGCCGGTTGCGCTCGGCGGCCTGCTGCTCGGTGTGGGCGAGCTGGTCGCGGGTCGCGGCGAGGGCGACCTCGGTCCAGTGCTGGGCGGAGATGTCCTGGTAGGCGCCGCGCACGCCGAACAGCTGGCCGTCGGTGTCGAGGACCGGCTCGGCGACCACGCGCATGTGCCGGGACACTCCGTCCGGCCGCTGCAGGCGGAAGGCCGCCGACGCCGGGCGGCCGTGGTGCAGCAGGGTGCGCAGGAACCGGCCGATCTGGACGGCGTCGTCCGGGTGGGCATAGGCGGGCAGCTCCTCCAGGGCCACCGGGGGACTCGTGGGCGGTCGGCCGTAGAGGCCGAACAGCTGGCCGTTCCAGGTGATCTCGCCGGTCAGCAGGTTCTCCTCGAAGCCGCCGATCCGGCCGAGCCGCTGGGCGTGCTGGAGCAGGCTGGCCAGGCGCGCGGTCTCGTCCTCGATGCGCCAGATGAGCAGCAGGCTGGAGCCGTGGCGGCTGATGCTCATGTCGGCGACCGCGGACAGCGGGACCTGGTCGACCAGTGCGGTGAGTCGCACGCGCTGGGCACGGAAGGGCTCGCCGGTGGCGTAGACCCGCTCCGCGCGCTGGAACAGCTCGCTGGTGCCGGCGGCCATCGGGTAGGTCTCCAGCAGCAGGGCGCCGCCGATGACGGCCCGCGGGCGGCCCGCCGGGTCGAGGAAGCGGTTGTTGACGTGCTGGATGCGGAAGTCGACGAGTTGTCCGGCGTCGTCGAGGTGCGGCACGAGCACCAGGGCCGGGTCGTGCAGTCCGTCCGCCAGGTCCATCAGTTCCGCCACGTCCGGCACCATCCCGGCTCCCCACCCGGGCGCGGCGGAGGGCACGAAGTCGTCCAGGGTGTGCGCACACAGCTCGGCGAGTGCCGCCACCTGACGCAGTACCGGACGCGGCAGCGGTCCCTCGGGCCTGGGCCAGGCGATCTCCAGGACGCCGTGGATCCGGCCGCCCGCGCCGGCGGGTACGGCGATGCGGGCGCCGTCGCCGTACTCGCGCCGGCCGATGGTGGGCAGCCCGGACTCGGCGAGCGAGGGCACCCACTGCCCGTCGGGCTCGGTCAGCCCGCGTCGGGCCACGGTGGCCACGTCCGGCGGGACGTAGCACCAGCGGGCCGCCTCGGCAGGGGTGAAGCCCGCGCTGCCGGCGAGGGTCAGCGAGCCGTCCGAGCCGGCCGCCCAGATGGCCACGGCGACGGCGCCGAGCGGGCGCAGGGCCTGTTCGAGCAGGGAGTCGGCCATCGCCTCGGTGTCATGGGCGGCCAGCGCACCGCTCTCGGCGGCGCGCAGCCGCACGGCGGCGGAGTCCTCGACCGGGCCGGAGGGATCGGCGGTCGCGGAGAGGAAGGCTTCGGTCACCTCCGAGACCCGGTCCCTGGCCGCCTGGTTGATGACGTCCACCGCGAGTTCCAGCGGTGTCACCTGCGCCTGCTCGGCCAGTTCGGTGAGCTGCCGGGCGGCCTGGGCGGGTCCGCAGCCCAGGCGCTCGACCAGGATGCCCTTGGCCAGCTCGATCAGCGCACGGCCCTCGGCCGCCGCCTGCGCGGTCCGCACCTCGCGGCGCAACCGCTCCACGGTGGCGGCGAGCCTGCCCACCGGCGAGGTCGCGGGCACGTCGGCCGCCACATCGTCCACCGGGTCCACCGGGTCCACCGGGTCCACCGGCACGAGCGGGGCGGGCACACCGCCCGGCGTGCCGGTCTGCGCGCCGGGTTCGGCGGGCGGCTGGGTGTTCACCGGACGGGTACTCCTCGGCCTGCGAAAGGGCGGATGCGCGGTGTCGTTCTCCGGCTGCGCGTTCTCCTGTCTCATGCGGGCAGCCAGCGCCGGACACAGGCGATGAGGTCGCGGGTGTCCACCGGTTTCGTCACGTAGTCGCTGGCACCGGAGGCGAGGCTCTTCTCCCGGTCGCCCTGCATCGCCTTCGCCGTCACGGCGATCACCGGCAGGTCGGCGTACTCCGGCATGCCGCGGATCTCGGCGGTGGCGGCGTATCCGTCCATCTCGGGCATCATCACGTCCATCAGGACCAGTTCGACGTCCGGGTTGCGTAGCAGCGTCTCGATGCCCTTGCGGCCGTTCTCCGCGTGCAGCACGCGGAAGCCGTGCAGTTCGAGGATGCCGCTGAGCGCGAACAGGTTCCGCGCGTCGTCGTCGACGACGAGGACGGTACGGCCGCGGGTGTGCTCGTCGACCAGGTCCGCCGGCGTGTGCTGCAGTTCCTCGCCGCGGACGAAGGTGAGCACCTCGCCGGGCTCCTCGGCGGACAGGTGGAGGGCGATCCGCTCCCGCAGCTCGTCCAGGCTGGAGAGGTGCTCCAGCGAGCCGCCCGGCTCCGCCTCCGGGTACCCGGCGCGGTGGGAGCTGTGCACCAGTACGGGGACACCGGCGAGGGCGGAGTCGCCGTGCAGCGCCTTCAGGAACCGGGCCGACTCCCCGTCGGGGCCGCCCAGTTCCACGACGACGCAGTGGCAGGGTTCGGCGGCGAGGGCCCCGGCCGCTTCCTGGGCGCCGACCGCGGTGATGATGTCGACGGGGACGCCGTCGGCGTGGCCGTGGTCCAGGTCGCCGACGACGCTCTCGGCGACCAGGGTCAGCAGGCCGCGAGGGCGTTCCTCCACGACGAGGAGTCTGCGGGCGCGTTGCCGCTTGGCAAAGACGCGGGGTGCCGCCGCCGTGAGTTCGTGCGGGCCCGCGGCGTCCGTCCGCTCCTGTTCGGCCGGTTCGGTGGTGCCGGGTTCGCCCCGCAGATGTGCGTCGAAGTCGGGCCGCGCGACGGGCAGATAAAGCGTGAACGTGCTGCCCTTTCCCGGTGTGCTGTCGACGGTGACGGCGCCGCCGAGCAGATGGGCGATCTCCCGGGTGATGGACAGGCCGAGCCCGGTGCCGCCGTACTTGCGGCTGGTGGTGCCGTCCGCCTGCTGGAACGCGCCGAAGACGCTCTCCAGTTCCTGCTCCGGGATGCCGATGCCGGTGTCCTTCACCCGGAAGGCGACCACCGCGCCGCCGCGTACCACGTCCCGTGGCACCTCGTCGTCGCCGGCGGGTTCCACGCGCAGTTCGACGCCGCCCTGCTCGGTGAACTTCACCGCGTTGGACAGCAGGTTGCGCAGGATCTGGCGGAGCCGTGAGTCGTCGGTGAGGAGGTCGGCGGGCGCGCCGGCCGACGTGGTGACGGTGAAGCCGAGGCTCTTCTGCGAGGTCATCGGCCGGAAGGTGGCCTCGACGTACTCGATGAGCTGGCGCAGGGAGACGCGCTCCGGCGTCACGTCCATCTTGCCGGCCTCGACCTTGGACAGGTCGAGGATGTCGTTGATCAGCTGGAGCAGGTCCGAGCCCGCCGAGTGGATGATGCCCGCGTACTCGACCTGCTTCGGGGTGAGGTTGCGGGAGGGGTTCTGGGCGAGCAACTGGGCCAGGATGAGCAGGCTGTTGAGCGGGGTGCGCAGCTCATGGCTCATGTTGGCGAGGAACTCGGACTTGTACTTGGAGGCGAGCGACAACTGCTGGGCGCGGGCCTCCAGTTCCTGCCGGGCCTGCTCGATCTGAAGGTTCTTGCCCTCGATGTCGCGGTTCTGCTCGGCGAGCAGCGAGGCCTTCTCCTCCAGTTCGGCGTTGGAGCGCTGCAACTCCTCCTGCCGTACCTGCAACTCGGCCGAGCGCGCCTGGAGTTCGCTGGTCAGGCGCTGGGACTCCTCCAGGAGTTCGTCGGTGCGGGCGTTGGCGACGATCGTGTTGACGTTGACGCCGATGGTGTCCACGAGCTGCTGGAGGAAGTCCCGCTGCACAGCGGTGAACCGGGTGACGGAGGCCAGTTCGATGACTCCGAGCACCTGCTCCTCGAAGAGGATGGGGAGCAGCAACAGTGCCGTCGGCTCGATCTGCCCGAGCCCGGAGGAGATGGTGACGTATCCGGGCGGCAGTTCGTCCACCGCGATCGTGCGGCGGCTGCGCGCCGCCTGGCCGACCAGGGAGCGGCCGAAGGGGATCCGGTCCGGCCGGTCGTCCCCGTCGGGGCGGCCGTAGGAGCCGACGAGCCGCAGCTCGGGCCCCGCGGCGCCGTCCTCGGCGAGGTAGAAGGCGCCGTACTGGGCGGACACCTGGGGCACCAGTTCGTCCATGATCAGCTCGGCCACGACGCGCAGGTCGCGGTGGCCCTGCATGAGGCCGGAGATCCGGGCGAGGTTGGTCTTGAGCCAGTCCTGTTCCTGGTTGGCCCGGGTGGTCTCGCGCAGCGACTCCACCATGGAGTTGATGTTGTCCTTGAGGTCGGCGACCTCGCCGGAGGCGTCGACGGTGATGGACCGGGTCAGGTCGCCCTCGGCGACGGCGCTGGCCACGTCGGCGATGGCGCGGACCTGCCGGGTGAGGTTCCCGGCGAGTTCGTTGACGTTCTCGGTGAGCCGCTTCCAGGTGCCCGACACGCCCTCGACCTCGGCCTGGCCGCCGAGCCGGCCCTCGGTGCCCACCTCGCGGGCGACCCGGGTCACCTCGTCGGCGAACGCCGACAACTGGTCCACCATGGTGTTGATGGTGGTCTTCAGCTCCAGGATCTCGCCGCGCGCGTCGACGTCGATCTTCTTCGACAGGTCTCCCCTGGCGACGGCGGTGGTCACCAGCGCGATGTTGCGCACCTGGCCGGTGAGGTTGTTGGCCATGGAGTTGACGTTGTCGGTGAGGTCCTTCCAGGTGCCGGCCACATTGGGCACATGCGCCTGCCCGCCCAGCCTGCCCTCGGTACCCACCTCGCGCGCCACGCGCGTCACCTCGTCCGCGAACGCCGACAGCGTGTCGACCATGGTGTTGATGACGTCGGCGAGCGCGGCGACCTCGCCCTTGGCCTCGACGGTGATCTTCTGCGAGAGGTCGCCCTTGGCGACGGCCGTGGCCACCTGGGTGATGGAGCGGACCTGGCCGGTGAGGTTGGAGGCCATCACGTTGACGTTGTCGGTGAGGTCCTTCCAGGTGCCGGCGACGCCCCGCACCTGTGCCTGGCCGCCCAGCCTGCCCTCGGTACCCACCTCGCGGGCCACGCGGGTCGCCTCGTCGGCGAACGCCGACAACTGGTCCACCATCGTGTTGATGGTGCTCTTCAGCTCCAGGATCTCGCCCCGGGCATCCACCGTGATCTTCTGCGACAGATCACCCTGCGCCACCGCCGTGGCCACCTGGGCGACATTGCGCACCTGAGCCGTCAGGTTCCCGGCCATGAAGTTGACCGAATCCGTCAGGTCGCGCCATGTCCCCTTGACGCCCTTCACGTCCGCCTGGCCGCCGAGGCGGCCCTCGGTACCCACCTCGCGGGCCACGCGGGTCACCTCGCCCGCGAACGCCGACAACTGGTCCACCATCGTGTTGATGGTGCTCTTCAGCTCCAGGATCTCGCCCCGGGCATCCACCGTGATCTTCTGCGACAGATCACCCTGCGCCACCGCCGTCGTCACCTGGGCGACATTGCGCACCTGAGCCGTCAGGTTCCCGGCCATGAAGTTGACCGAATCCGTCAGGTCGCGCCAGACGCCGGCGACGCCCGGCACCTGTGCCTGGCCGCCCAGCCTGCCCTCGGTACCGACCTCGCGGGCGACCCGGGTCACCTCGTCGGCGAAGGCGGAGAGCTGGTCGACCATCGTGTTGACGGTCTCCTTCAGCTGGAGGATCTCGCCGCGCGCCGGCACGTCGATCTTCTGCGACAGATCACCCTTGGCGACCGCGGTGGCCACCTGGGCGATGTCACGGACCTGGGTGGTGAGGTTGCCCGCCATCGCGTTGACCGAGTCGGTCAGGTCGGCCCAGGTGCCCGAGACCCCCGGCACCTGCGCCTGGCCCCCGAGGGTGCCCTCGGTGCCCACCTCGCGCGCGACCCGGGTGACTTCGGACGTGAACACGGACAGCTGGTCGACCATGCCGTTGAAGACCGTGGCGATGTCGCCCATGAGCCCCGGGGAGTCGTCCGGCAGCCGGGTGCCGAAGTCTCCGTCACGGACCGAGGTCAGCCCCGCGAGCAGCCTCCTCAGTTCCTCGTCCCCCGGTACCGCGTCGGTCGTCCCGGTCGCCTTGCCGGCCATGCGCGCCCTCATTCCGCTCCCCAGGAGCCCTCATGCGAAAGGGCTCGGAACCATCGCCGGGCACGCGGCCTGACCCGGCGGTTCATGTGTGCGTTTCCCCAGTTCACGGATTCACATGACGGGAAAATACGCCGCAGGTTAACCCAGCCGCGCACGCTCGCACAAAGCAGTCCCGACTCGGAACGGTCCTGGCATCCATGGGTGTCCCGGGGGGATCGACGGCGGCGCCTCGGGGACGTCCCCGGGGCCTTTGCCGACCCCGCGAGCAGTGGGTCGCCCCGCCCTCCCGCCGGGAACTGCCCGCGGGTGAGCGCACTTCGCCGATGGGCCCGTAAGCTGGCCCGATGCTTCATGAGGGGGATTTCCGGGTCGGTGACGTGCTGTCGATCGCCTGTCCCTTCACACCGACCGGAGTCGAGCGGGGTGTGACCTGGGACGCGGTGTCGGTGCGGTGGCCGTGGTGGCGCATCGATCCCGACAGCGACTTCTTCCATTGGAACGGGGTCGTGGCCCTGGGCGTGGACGGTGGCGGGCGCGTCCCGCCGGAGGTGGAAACGGAGCTGTTCCGGACGGATCCGCCGCCCGAGCAGTTGAAAGCGGGGGACGTCTGCCGGGTCGGAGTGCCGCCGACCGTGGTCCACGTGACGGCTGTCGATCACCACGATCCGCCGCTGGAGACGGGCTGGCTGCCACGCCCCGGGCTGACCGTGGCCGTGCTGCGGCGGGGCCTGTCCTACCGGGAGTTTCCGGACGGCAGCCATCTCGACGGCACGGGTTACGGCATTCACCCGGGCGACGGGACACCGTTCACCTTTGAACTGCTGATGCGGCCGTACGCGTTTCTACGGCCGGGCGACGAGGTCGCCGATGCCGCCGGACGGGCATGGCGCTTCGACGGCCCCTGGGACTGGTGGGCCTTCGACGGGGCGGGCCCCGGCGCGGGCCCGGCCTGGCCGCTCGTCCTCCTGACCCGGGCCGGAGCTCCGTGCTCACCGGCGGACGCGCGCGCCGTGGCGGCGGGGACGGCGTCCGGTTCCCACCAGGAGACCGTCCGGCGCTGGATGTCCCTCACCGACGCTTCGCCCACGCCCTGACCTGGTCGGCCCCGGCCCCCTACGCCCCCGCGGCCGTCGCACGCCGGGCGGCATCGCCCTGACGCCCGGTGTCACAGCATCGTCATGACGCAAGGTGTCGAGGTGGGCACGGTCAGGTGCGGGCAGCCGAGTGCGCGAGGGGGCGCGGGCGATAAAATCGCTGCCATGGGCGGGAACTCCCGAGACCGCCCACCGGGTTGCGGGCCGGCGCGGGCACCGAGCGGTGCGAGCGGCGCCGCGCTCGGGGCCGGTCGGTCATGGCTCGGCGACCAGCCCGCCGGCCTTCGACCTTTCGACGTGCTCCCGGCGCGGTTCGACGTCCGCACGTGCTTCTGACGGCTCTGCCCCAGGAGGTCCGATGAACGGCTCGGCCGACAACCAAGACCCGGCGGCGGATCGTCCGGCGACGGCGGCACCCGCCCCGCGCCGCGCTGTCCACGCGGACCCGTCGCCCCCGCGACCTCGCGTCGTCAGCGAGTTCTCCGTACCGGCCGTCGCAACGGTCGCGGATGCCGCCGTGCTCACCGATCCGGTGTGGGACAACGCGGCCCTCACGCCGGACGCGGTCCAGTTCGCCCGTCGCCTCGACGGCCCGTGGCAGGACGTGACCTGCGCGCAGTTCCGCGACGACGTGATCGCCGTGGCCCGAGGCCTGGTCGCCGCCGGGGTGCGGGTCGGGGACCGGGTGGCGCTGCTGAGCAGGAACAGGTACGAGTGGACCCTGCTGGACTACGCGATCCTGACCGTCGGCGCGGTCACCGTGCCCATCTACGAGACCTCCAGCGCGGAACAGGTCCTCTGGATCCTGTCGGACTCCGGCGCGGTCGCGTGCTTCGCGGAGACCGACGCCCACCACGCGAAGGCGGCGCGTGCGCGCGAGCGGCTCCCGGCCATGACCAGGCTGTGGCAGATCGACGCGCCGCACGGCGCGGTCGACGAGCTGGTCGCCGAAGGCGTCGCCGTACCGGCCGCGGAGGTCGAGCGGCGCCGCCACGCGGTGAGGGCGGACGACATGGCCACCATCGCCTACACGAGCGGCACGACCGGCCGGCCGAAGGGCTGCGTCCTCAGTCACCGCAACCTCTGCTTCGTGGTCGCCAACGCCGTCCCGAAGCTGCGGTCGATGCTCCAGGAAGGCGCTTCCACCCTGCTGTTCCTGCCGCTGGCGCACTCGTTCGGGCGCCTGATCCAACTCGGCTGTGTGCAGGCCGGAGTCCGGATGGGCCACGCTCCCGACGCCAAGCACCTCGCGGCCGATCTCGCCTCGTTCCGGCCGACCTTCGTACTGGCCGTTCCCCGCGTCTTCGAGAAGACGCGCGACACCGCGCGGCAGAAGGCGCAGGCCGCCGGCAGGGGCAGGCTCTTCGAGCACGCCGAACGGACCGCCGTCGCCTACAGCCGGTCGCTCGACGCCGACGGCCCCGGACCGGCCCTGCGCCTGTGCCACGCGCTGTTCACCAAGCTGGTGTACGACGAGTTGCGCGCCGCCTTCGGCGGCCGGTGCACGCACGCGATCTGCGGCGGCGCCCAACTCGATGTCCGGCTGGCCCACTTCTTCCGCGGGGCCGGCCTCGACGTGCGGGAAGGATACGGGCTGACCGAGACGTCACCCCTGGTCGCCGCCGACTTCGACGGCGAGGTGCGCTTCGGCACCGTCGGCCGGCCGCTGCCCGGCACCGCTGTACGCATCACCGACACGGGCGAGATCCTCGTCAAGGGCGACCAGGTGTTCACCCGGTACTGGAACAACGACGCCGCCACGGCCCAGGTCCTGGACGCGGCCGGCTGGTTCCACACCGGTGACCTCGGCGAGTTGAACGACGGTTTCCTGCGGATCACGGGCCGCGAGAAGGAGTTGCTGGTGACCTCGGGGGGCAAGAACGTCGCGCCCACCCCGCTTGAGGACCGACTGCGCCGCCATGAACTGATCAGCCAGTGCGTGGTCGTCGGCGACAGACGGCCGTTCATCGCGGCGCTCGTCACCATCGACGAAAAGGCGCTCGCGGTGTGGAAGGCCGAGCACGGCGAACCGGCCGGAGCCACCGCCGCCGATCTCCGCGACGATCCGCGCTTGCGGACGGCCGTCCAGCGGGCCGTGGACGACGCCAACCAGGCGGTCTCCCGCGCGGAGTCGATCAGGTCGTTCCGGATCCTGCCCCGGGACCTCACCGAGAAGGGCGGAGAACTGACCCCGTCGCAGAAGGTGAAGCGGGACGTGGTGGCGAAGGAGTACGCCGACGAGATCGAGGCCATCTACGGCGGTTGACGGGACGGGGGGCGAGGTCCGCCGGCGTGGCGTCCGGGAGAGCCGTCACTTCGCCTCCGCCTCCCCCGGCCAGTCGGCCAAGGTGTCGAGGAAGCGTCGGCGGACGTACGCGACGTGGTCGTCGAACCTGTCCGGGTTCCAGTCCGATGTCGGGACGGGCTCCAGCACGGCGACGTCCACGGTGCCCGGGTGCAACCAGAGCGAGTCCCGCCACATGAGCGCGCCGGTGTTGCGGATGACGATCGGGACGATCGGCACGCCCGCTTCGACGGCGATGTGGAACCCGCCCTTCTTGAAGGGACCGAGGGTCGGGCTGGGAGAGCGGGTGCCCTCCGGCGCGATGGCCACGGAGATGCCGTCGCGCAGCTTGGCGACCGCCGCCCGCAGGGATTCCCTCGCCTCGTGGGGGTGTGCTCGGTCGACGTACACGATGTCCACCAGTCGGCCGACGGGGGCGAACAGGGGATCGTGGGCCAGTTCCTTCTTGGCCACGCCGGTGACGTCGCGGCGCAGGAGATCGCCGAGCACCAGCATGTCCAGGCTGCTCTGGTGGTTGAACATGAAGACGGCCGGGCGCCGCACCCACAGGTTGTGCTCACCGACGACGTGGAGGCTCACGCCCCCGAAAGCCAGCGCGAGGCCACACCCTGTTCCGGTACCCACGTTGGCGCCGGCCTGCCGGTCGCGGGTGAGCAGGCCGACGCCGATGCCGAGCAGCGCGGACGCGCCGAGGGCGGTGAGTGCCGCGCCGGTGCGCAGGGCCGACGAGAGCGAGACACCGCGGCGGGGCGGTTCGAGCCGGACCACGGGCCAGCCTCGCAGGTGGGCGATGTCGACCAGTTCCGGCTCGGGGTTCAGCGGCCGCGGGTGGCCGACAGCGCCGAGCATCGGCGCGTCCTCGGCTCCGTTGCCGTAGGCGAAGCTGTCGGCGAGGCGAACGCCTTCCCGCCGGGCGTAGGCCTTGATCGACCGGGCCTTGTCGGGGCCCCACAGGACGTCTCCGTCCACCTTGCCGGTGAGCGTCCCGGACCGCACCTCGGGGCGCGTGCACAGGACGGCGTCGAAGCCCATGTCGGTGGCGACGGGATCCGCCTGGAACGGTGTGGCGGACGTCGCCATGACGACGCGGTGCCCGGCCCTGCGGTGTGCGTGGACGAGTTGGCGCGCCTGCGGGTAGATCCGGCCGGCGATGTCCTGCCGGAACAATCGCTCGCCGAATGCGGCGAGTTCGTCCTCGGTACGTCCGGCCAGTGCCTCGAAGGCGATGTCGACGACTTTGTCGAAGGGGGCCTGCCGGAACCGCACGTCCAGTGCGGCGAGTGCCAGTCGGCCGGACCGGCTCGGGCTGATGTCGGCGTGGCGCAGCCGGTCGCGGTAGACGCTGCGCACCGTGTAGCCCTCCACGACCGTTCCGTCGAGGTCGAAGAACGCGGCGGTGGACGGCCCCGTCGGCGCCGCGGCGACGGAGTCGAGGATCGCGGCCAGGGCCGTCACGGCTGCCCGCTGCCCGCCGACGGCGGCGAGGCCGTCACGCCGATGTCCCGCAGCGCCAGTGCCCGGGACCGGCGCAACCGCCCGACGAGCGTCTCCAGCTCGCGCGCGAACGCGATGCGCCGGTCGGTGACCTGATCCCCGCCCGGGTCCAGCAGTCCTCGGTGGCGGGCGAGTCGCAGGCCGGTGGTGAAGAGCTCCAGGGAGAGGGACTCGCTGCTGGTGATGCGCTGTTGCATCAGCAGTTGGCGCCCGGTGTCGAGGCAGTCGGTGAGGAACGCCCTTTCCTCGACGGGTTCGTGTGAGGGGTGAGCGGCGAGCCGTTCGGCCACGAGGAGGTACGCCTCCAGGTAGGACGCCAGGACCCGGTGGGCCAGATGCGGTCTGATCCGCTCCAGCAGTTCCTCGGCGGCGTGCGGCGACCGCAGGAGCTCGGTCCACTGCTCGTCCATGAGGGCGAGTTCCGACTGGATCCTGTGCCGGAACGCCCGTTTGTCGTCGAAGAAGAACTCGAACTCCAGCAACGCGCGCAGCCGGAGCGCTTCCTGCCAGCCGTCGGTGACCGGGTCGGGGTAGTGCCCCTCCGCCGCCGCTTGCAGCACCAACTCGGTCACGGCCCGGTTCACCAGGAAGTGGATGATGTTGTTCCGGTAGAACGCGGCGACCAGTTCCTGGTTCTCGGCGACCTGGTACACCGGATCGGTTCCCTTGGCGTAGCAGGTGATCACTCCGTCGGCGATCAGGACGTCCAGCACACGTTCGACACCGCCGACGTCCTGGAGACGCGGTGCGACGACGCTCGGCAGGCGGCGGTCGCGGACATAGCCGAGCAGCGGGGCGAGCGTGGCCCTGATCTCCGTGACGGTCAGGGCGCGGCCCCCCAGGCCCAGCAGACAGAGCGTGACGAGCCCCATGGCGGTGACCGGCGTGACGGAGTCGATGCGATGCATCACCTCGATCCCGAGTCTCTGGATCGCGCGGCGCCGCCGCGCCGGGGGCAGCGCGGCCCAGTCGCCGCCCAACTCGGCCGCGACCGACAGGGGTTCGCCGAAGGCCAGGTGCACCTGTCCGCGCCGCCTGCCCTGCGCCTTGATGTACCGCACCGCGACGGACAGGTTCTCGGGCTTCTTCGCCGACCCGCGCGCTTCCTCCTCCATCTCGCCGACCTCGTACAACCGGTCGTAGACGATCGAGACGGGGACGATGTACGCGTCGTCCACGCCGCTGTCGTGGAACGCCTCGGCCAGGTAGGTCAGCAGGCCGTAGCGGGGCGGACGGAGCTTGCCGGTGCGGGTGCGTCCGCCCTCGACGTACCATTCGAGATTGGCTCTGTCGCGCAGCAGGTGGCCCAGATACTGCCGCAGCACCCACTTGTAGATCTCGTCCCCCGCGAGGCTGCGGCGGATGAACACGTATCCGCTGCGACGCATCAGCGGGCCGAGCGGCCAGAAGGACAGGTTGATCCCGGAGAGAACGTGGTTCGGCGGAAACCCGTGCCGCAGCAGCGCCGGGCGCAGCACCAGCGGATCGAGGTAGGAACGGTGGCTGGGGAGGAACACCAGGGTGTGGCCTCGGCCGAGCCGCCGCACCTCGTCCACGCGCGCACGGGCGAGGTCGGTGCGGTAGGCGCGGGAGACGTAGGCGCCGAAGCGTTCCCAGACGTCGAGGACGAGCCTGTTCCGGCCGGCGACCATCTCCCGCAGGTACGCTCGGGCGCGCCGGTCCACGTCGTCGGGCGGGCGCTCCAGCCGGTCCGCGAGTTCCCGGACGCCGGACCGGTACCGGGCGCTTCTGATGATGTCCTCGCACACCAGGAACGGGATCTGGCCCTGCCCGCCCTGTGCCCGGCCTTCGGCGCGGTCCCGGGCCGGCGCGCCGTGGGGCCGCAGAAACCCCGGCAGCGCCCCGGCCCCGCGCCCGGCCAGACGACCTCGCAGCTTCCCCAGGTCGACGATCATGACGACTCTTCCCATGCCTCGCGCCACGCGGTGAGGCCGCGCGGCGCGGTCTCGCCACCGACGGCCAGCACCTCGTCCAAGCCCGCACGCATGCAGTGCAGGAACAGGTCGGGTTCGGTGACCGCGGCCGGGTCGGCGTTGACGCCGATGCAGCACACGCCGCAGTGCGACGCCAGCACCGCCATGACGGCACAGCCCGGGAGCGGCCCGAAGGGGAACATTCGTTCTACGCGGGCTCCGGCGATGTAGACCGGCTCGGCCAGGCCCCGGATGTTGCTGGCCTGTAGGTCGAGACGGGTGGACTGGCCGGCGTACCAGTCGGTGAGCAACGGCGTCGGAATCCGGCTGAACACGGGTGCGAACACCTGGAGGGCGTCGAGGGCGGGCTCGTGGCGCACCGACAGGACGATCTCGTGGATCGCCGCGATCCGCTCGGCCGGGTCCTCGATGTCGACCGGGGCCGCGAAGCGCGCGCCCGCGAAGCGGTTTCCGCCCATCGGGTTGTCCCCGGCACGCAGACTCACCGGCATGGCCATCGGTATCTGCGCGACGGGGCGGCTCAGCGCCTCGTGGTAACGGCGGAAGCCGCCGAGGAGCGCCGCGATGTAGGCGTCGTTCAGTGAGCCACCCGCCGCCTTGCCCGCGTGCTTGAGGGCGTCCACCGTGGTTTCCAGGACCGAGAACCGGTAGGAGAGGCTCCGGCCGCGGAGCAGGGGCGAGGGCGGGCAGGCCGGTGGGGCCAGCAGGCCGGTCAGCGAACGTACGTACCGGACCGCCGCCGCCGCGCCGGCCGGAAGCGCGGTGAGTGCGGCCAGCGTCGCGGGCGCGCGCAGCGTCGTGGCCGCCAGCCGGGCGGGTGCGTCACGCAGGCCGCGGCACACCTGTTCGCCCAGCGCGCCCCATGCTCCGATGTCCTCGGCCGCCGGAGCCTCGCAGTGCCACTCGGGCGCGGAGTGCCCGCGCTTGCGGCTGTGCAGCAGGGCGAGCATCTGGATGCCGCCCAGCCCGTCGGTCAGGCTGTGGTGCGCCTTCAGCATGTAGACCGCCGCTCCGCCGGTCGGCCCCTCGATCAGCAGTGCCTGCCACGGCGGGCGAGCGCGGTCGAAGGGCTCGCTCATCACGTTCTGGCACACCCGCAAGGCCTGCTCGAACGTGGCGGGCGACGGCAGGCGCTGCCGTCGTACGTGGAAGTCCAGATCGAAGTTCGGGTCGACCGCCCAGACCGGGTTGCCCAGGTGCAGCGGCGTGTCGACGGCGCGCATCCGGGCTCGCGGGAGGGCCCTGGTGGCCCACTCGTGCGCGGCCAGGAATCGGTCCCAGTCGGGGGTGCGGTCAAGGACTTCCACGGCGGCCATCGGGGTCCGCAGCCGAGGATCGGCCTCCATCCGCCACATCGCCGCTTCGAAGTCGGTCATGGTCCGCCGGACGCCCCAGTCCGCCAGTCCGCCCGTCCCGACCGCGCCGGCCGACGGTACATTCATCGCGCCCATGTCAGCCGACCTCGTCCTCGGTCGCGCCCGCCGTGCGCAGGCCCGCGTGAGAAGGCGGCCACTTGCCGAAGGGCGTGCGCGAAGGCTCCACCGTCATCCGCGGTGTGCGCATGGGAAAAGGCTAAGTGAGCGGGCGGCGCACCACAAAGGCAGGGCCACCGACCGGGTCATCGTCCGGCGATCGCTCTTTGGCCAATAAACGATCACCGAGGTGACGTCGGTTCCGCGTAGGGTGCCATGTGCATTGCCGCAGTCCCGCGACCGCTTGGAGCACATCGGTGGAGTCGACGCCGCTGCCCGAGACCCTTCGGCGTCTTGACGCGCTGATCCAGCAGGAGGGCCTCGATCGCTCGGAGTTCCTCAGCCCGAGGCGGCTGGCGGTCAGGACCGCGTTGCCCGAGAGCGTCGTACGCACGCTGCTGCGCGGTGGGCAGCCGCCCGTGGAGACGGTCAACGAGCGGGTTCGGTCACGCATCAAGGCGCTCGCGGACGACCGGCTGGCGCGCACCGGCCAACGTATGTCGGACCTCGCGGGCGGTATTTCCCGGCAGTTGGGGGTCTCCGCGTTCTGGGCCCGGCAGGTCTGCGCGGGTGCCAAGGTACCCAGTGTGGAACTGCTGCACGGCCTCGTCGACTTCTTCGGGGTCGAGGGGGGTGAGGCGTTCTTCACCGCACCGGCCTCGGAAGCACTCCATCGGGAGCTGCTGTCCATGGTCGCAGCGCGGTCGGCGACCGAGGGACGGCCGACCGCGGTGGTGGCCTCGTCACGTCACGACGATGTGCGCGGCTTCGCGCTCCGGCAGGCGCGAAACCTGCCGGAGGAGCGTTGGAACGTGCTCAACGCGACCCTGAAGGCCCTGCTGGAGCTCGACGACCAAGAGGAAGACCGGTGAGCGCCGGAGCAAGGGCGATGCGGCGGCTCAGCACCCGCCTCATCGGAAGTCTGCCCGCGCCCGCGGGAGACGAGAAGCTGATCCCGCTCCTCGGCCGGGCCCTGAGCCAGGTTCGAGGCCGGACGGTGCGGCTGCGCGAGGCGGCCTTCCCGCCGGTGACCGCCAGCGGACTGTGGGTGGACCGCGCGAGCCACGACCTGATCGTCTACGAGAAGCACACCGACCCCGAGCACCAACTGGTGATCATCGGTCACGAGGCATGGCACATGTTCCAGGGGCACTGCGGAAGCGGCGGCTCGCGGCAGCCCGCCGCCCGCGCGTCCGGCAGCGAGAGGACGGCCGGCCTCGCCGCGTTCGTGGCCCTCGTGTCCGCGGCCGACGAGGCGGACACGCCGCTCACCGACCGCACGGACGCGGCGCTCCATTACGCCGCGCGCTCGGACGGCCACGGGATGGACGAGGAGATGGAGGCCGAGCGCTTCGGCCTGCGGCTCGCCATCGGTCTGCAGGCCGCCCTGCGGCTGAAGGACTCACCCGTCGATCCCCACCATGTCAGCGGGCGGATCGGGGCCTCCATGGCCCATCGGTTCCGTCAGAGCTGATCCGTACGACGCGGAGCCGTCGCTCGGCGCGCGACCAGGGGAGAACAGCACAGTGGCATCAGGACCCGGCAATCCCGTCTACTACGTCGGCGGTGCCGCGCTGTTCCTGGTCTGCGCCCTGAAGCTGCCGCCGCTCGCCCGCCGACGGCGCGACCCGCTGCTGTGGTCGGCTTTCGCGCAACTGTTCGCAGGCGGGTGCATCATGCTCCTCGCCGCCCCGCAGTCCGTCGTCGCGCTCAACCGGGCCACCGGCATCACGAACTGCGCGGCACTGGTCGTCTACGCGGCGCTGACCGCGTACTCCGGCGCCAGCCTGCTGCTGATCATCCACTGGCGCCCGGCTCCGCCGGAGCAGACCCGGCGCGCCGCGCGCTGGTGCGTGGCGGCGTACAGCCTGGCCGTCCTGACCGTCGTGGTCCTCTTCTGGGCCGGGAACGCTCCGGTGGAGCAGGTCACGCTCTTCGACTCGTACTACGCCGACACGCCCTTCATCCGGGAAATGATCGTCACGTATCTCCTGGCCCACGGCGTGGCGGCCATCGCCAACGTCACCATGTGCCGGCGCTGGTCCACAGAGGTCCACGGTTCGCTCCGGACGGGCTTGCGCCTGCTCGTCGCCGCCTACCTGCTCCATGTGGGTTACGACGTCACGCGTCTCGTCGCGGTCGGCGCCCGTTGGGCCGGCCACGACCTGGACTTCCTCATCGCCCAGGTCTCCCCGCGGTTCGCCGCCCTGTCCGCAGTGATCGGTGCCGTCGGATACGCGCTGCCCCTGGTGGGGCCCCGGGCGGCACGGACCGTCCAGGTCGTACGGCAGCTGCGCCAACTCACTCCGCTGTGGCGGCTGTTGCGCGACGTACCCACTCCCGGGGCGATCCGTTCCGCGCTGCCCTGGTGGCGCACTCCCTGGGCGATGCTCCTGATGAGCCGGAAGACGGCGCTGTACGACGCCATCCTCGCGCTGGCTCCCTACTGCGACCCGGCCGTCCGCGACGCGGCCTACCGGACGGCGCTGAGCCGCTGCCCGGACGAGGCCGCGGCCGCGGCGAGCGCCGACGCGGCCATGATCGTCGTCGCCCTGGAGCGGCGGCAGGCCCACCCCGACCGGATGCCGGAGGGCGCCGCCTCATCGGCGTGGCGCTCCAGGGATCTGGTCCCGGTGTCCCTCGCTCTTGCCTCGCCCGTCGTCCGAACCGTCCGTGAACACCACCGTATCCGCGCAGAAAGCAGCCGACCATGACTGAAGCAACCCGGCAGAGTCCCGCCCGCGCCGTCGTCATCGGGGGCAGTATGGCCGGCATGCTCGCCGCGGCCGCCGTCAAGGACCAGGTCGGATCCGTGGAGATCATCGAGTCCCACGACCTTCCCGAGGGGCCCGGCCCGCGCGTCGGGGTCCCCCAGGCCGTACACATCCACCTCCTCCAGTCCGGTGGCGTGGACGGGCTGGAGGAGCTTCTGCCCGGTGTGATCGACCAGTTGGCGGCGGCGGGGGCGCACCGGATACCGGTGACGACCGATATGGTCATCTACTCGCCCGAGGGCTGGTACCGGCGCTGGCAGCGCGCCACCCACCGCCTCATGACCGCGAGCCGGGACCTGACGGACCACGTCGTCCGGGAACGCGTACTCGAAGAACCCCATGTCACCGCACGTACACGGTCCAAGGTGGTCGGACTGCTCGGCGACAGGCGCCGGGTCACCGGAGTGCGCGTCCGCACTGCGGGCCGGGGCGAGACGGAACTGCGTGCCGACCTGGTGATCGACGCCTCCGGCCGTTCCTCCCGTATGCCCCGATGGCTCGCCGAGCTGGGGGTCAGCGGTCTCACCGAGGACCGCGTCGACTCCGGCCTGGCCTACGCCAGCCGCGTGTACCGGGCCCCTGTTCCCACGCGCGGCTGGCCCGTGGTCAGTGTGAACGCCGATCCGCGCCTGCCCCTGCCCGCCCGAGCCGGCGGCATCCTGCCGATCGAGGGCGACCGCTGGCACGTCAGCCTGATGGGTGCGCCCGGCGGGCAGCCCACCCGGGACGCCGACGCCTTCGAGTCCTTCGCGCGCACCCTGCGGCACCCCGTCATCGCCGACCTCCTCGAACTCGCCGAGCCGCTCACCGACGTCAGCATCACGCACACCACGGCCAACCGCCGCTACTACTACGAGCGGCTCAGGGCGTGGCCCGAGGGCCTGGTGGCGCTGGGCGACTCCGTCGCCGCCTTCAACCCGATGTACGGGCAGGGCCTGTCGGTGATAGCGCAGGGCGCCCTGGCCCTGCGCGATCTGGCGCGCGGCGGACTGGTTCCGGGACTGGCCCGGCGCGCCCAGCGGGCGATCGCCCGGCCGGTGGACGCGGCGTGGGCGCTGACCGTCGGGCAGGACATCCACTTCTCCACCACCACCGGCAAGACCCCGCGCTTCACCGACCGGCTCCTCCAGCGCTACGTCAGCCGTCTCTCCCGCACGGCGACCGGTTCCTTCCGCACGGCCACGGCACTGACCGACGTGCTGACGCTTCAGGCCCCGCCTGCCTCTCTGGTACGGCCGAGCGTGCTGCTTTCCGCTCTGGTGGGGCCGCTTCGGCCGCAGTTGGAGGGGCCGCAGTTCACCCCGGAGGAGCTCGGCCTTCTCAAGGGCCTGCGCGAGGGGTCGTGGGGAGGACACCGGGCGTGACGCGCAGGCGGCGATCGAGTTCGAAGGCGAAGCACATCTGCGCCGGCTTCGACCGGCCGTAGGTGCGCTTGGGCCGGTAGTCCCGGGTCACCGTTAGTCCCGGGTCGTCCGCAGCCGCCACGACCGGCGGGGAACGGAGAACGGGACCGGTGTCGCGGTGAGCGCGCGACGGACGCGGCAAGCCGCGCGCCGCTGCCTCGGCCGCGTCGCGCGGCTCAGGCGCCGGGCTGGGCCGACGGCCGCTTCCGGAACGGGGCGAGCGTGGCGCGTACGAGGTCGGCGGCGCCCCAATCGGGCTCGAACTGGGCTATGACGGCCAGGTGTTGGCGCAGCTGGAGGATCGACATGCGGTCGCGCCAGTCGCTGTCGAGTCCGGTCAGCTCGGCGTACAGCTCGAAGAACATGCGCGCCTCGGGCGGCGGCGCCGTCGTCCACAGGTGGGCCAGGTCGACCTCGGCCCACGTGTACGACACGGCCGGGTCGATCAGCGCGGGCCGCCCGTCGGGGGTGGCCAGGACGTTCTGCGCCCACAGGTCACCGTGCGTCAGGCACGCGGGCCCGACCGGCAACAGCTCGGGCAGTCGGTCGCACAGCCGCTCCAGCGCCGCCCGGTCCGCGGCGTCGAGCGCGTCCTGGACGCGGGGCTCGCCGAGCCAGCGCAGCAGACGGTGCTGGGCGAAGAACTCGAACCCGTCGTCGTCCCAGGTGTTGACCTGCCGACGGCGGCCCAGCCAGTTGTCCCGGTGCCATCCGAATCGGGGGTGCCGCGTGGCGGTGTGCATGTGGGCGAGCCCGTGCGCGAGTTGTTCCCAGAAGGCCTCGGTGCCCGGCCGGGGCCGCAGCACGGACAGCACGAGCAGGTCGCGGTCGGCGTGGATGACCTCGGGCGTGGCGATGCCGCCCGCCTCGCGCAGCGCGGTGAGCCCTTCGGCCTCCGCGGCGAACGCGTCGTCCGACGGTGGCTCCCCGAACGCCTTGACGAACACCGACGCCCCGTCACCACGTCGCGCGAGCCCCGCGGTCGCGGCGAGGCCTCCCGTGGCCGGCTCGACCGCGACGACGTCGGTCAGACCGGCCGCGTGCAGACGTTCGAGCAGGAAGGACGTCGCGTCCGTCACGGGGTGCTCCTCTCTGCGGGGCTCGCACCACGGCGATCGGGGCCGAGCCCGCGACGGCGGCTCGCTCATCGGGCGCCCTGCCCCGGATCCGGACCATGGCGGCAACGGGCGTCAGTATGCCTGAGACGCCGATCTCCGTGCGATGGTCGCGCCCAGGCGAAGACACCTCGACCTCAAGGAGTGGGCTCAGCCGCGCGTCAGCCGCACGTCAGGGACCCGTGTCACGCTCTTTCACGTGAACGGCTCGGGGCACCGCCCGGGGCCGGGAGCGAGGAGAGGTGCCCGGAGCGGTTTATCGGGGGCCACGCAGCCACGCCTCATGGTCGGGTCCTTCGGGGCCCACGCAGGTTCGAATCCTGCCCTCTCCGCCACGTCGCCGCGCGGGTGGAGCTGGGAACAGCCCGGCCGGACCTCTGCCGACGGCCGTGAAAATCGCGCGCGGCCCGCGAAGCACGGGCGCGGTGCACCGCCGCTGGGCCTCCATCGTCACCGCGGACCCGGACGCCACTCCCCCGGCCAAGGCGTCGCAGGGCGCCAAGGCCGCGCCCCGGGAGCGCGACGCCCTGCCGGCCTGGTCGGCCGAGTCGACGCGGCGGTTCCTGGACGCGCCGCGCGAGGCCGGCCCGGATCGCGCCTGCTGGACGTGGTGGGGTGACTCGCAGTCGCCGCAGACCTCCGGGGCCGTCGCCCGGCACCAGGTGCAGGAGGCCGCGGTGCGCACCCACGACGCCCGGACCGCTCTGGGCACCCCGCTGCCGCTGCCGGAGGAGGTCGCGCTCGACGGTGTCGACGAGTTCCTGTCCACCTCCTGCGCGACGACGGCCCGGACGCGGCCGACGCCTCGCTCCGGGGCACGGCCGGCGAACCGGTCCTCGTCCTGTACGACCGCCTCCCGGTCGACGCCCGGCAACTCGGCGGCGACCGAGGCCGGTTCGACCTGCTGCGCGACCGGGATCCGGGCGAGTAGGGCGCGGCCGCGGCCGCGCCGTGCGGACTGACTCCGGGCCCGCACGGCGGGGTTCCGCGCGACGCGAGAGCTCGGATCGGTCCGCCGCGCTCCGGTCCGCTCGGCGAACCGACCGGGCCGTCATGACGGCGCGACGGCCTCCGCTTCGACGGCCGGCAGGTCCGGGCGCAGTTTCGCCCGGAGTTGTTCGAAGGCCGTCGGGGTCGGGCGCTGCGGCAGGAAGGCGCTGATCCGGCGGGCGCAGTGCAGCGGGCTGTCCGTGGTGGTGTCGCACTCGATGTCGTACAGGCCGTGCGCGTGGACGTGCTCGAACTGCCGCGCCGCCAGGCCGACCGGGCGGTCGCCGCGCGCCTGTTCACGTCGCCGGAGTTCGTCGAGCGAACAGCGCACGCCGACGAGCACGACGTTCCTGGCGGTGAAGAGTTCCAGGCAGTCCAGCAGGCGCCATTCCTCGCTCAGCACGTGGTCGACCACGAGGGTGTTGCCGGCCGCGGCCATCCCGGCGACCGCCCGGTGGAAGCCCATCCATGTGCGCCGGAGTACGGCGGGCAGCTCTTCCGGGCTCATCTCCCGCCGGGTTCGCATCGCGTGGAAGGAGTCCACCGGCATGTGGAAGGACGGCTCGTCCAGGACCTGCAACAGTTCCTTGGCGATACTGGACTTGCCTGAACTGGACGTCCCGTTCAGGAAGATGATCAGTCCGGTACGGGACGGCGCGGGGTCCGCACCGTGGCCGGCCGGTACGGACCCGCCCCTGTTCCCGGCTTCGGGCATCTCGGACTCCTTCGCTGTCGCCGGTGACGTCCGATCATCATCGTCCATGGGCGACCGTACGGACAGAGATCTCCCGGACGGCAGCCCCCGCTGGGGACACGTCGTCACGATGCCTCCGGATCCGGGGGACGCGAGCCGCGGCACCCGGAACGCCGATGGCCCCCGGCCCGCGGCCAGGGGCCGGGTCGGGGGCCGTACAGCGGGGCCGGCGGCCCCTGGCGGCCGGATCAGTCCGTCGCCGGGACCAGCGACGCCGGCCCCTCCGGCGCCGGAGCGTCCCCGGCCGCGCTCACCGCGGCGGTGATCTCGTCCGCCACCGCGGACGGCTGCGGCAGCACCAGGCCGATGACCAGGTACAGGACGAGCGAGGTCACCAGCGGGGTGGCGACGGTCGAGGTCTGGTCGGTGCTGTCCAGGACGTACTTCACCAGGACGAAGCTCGCCAGGCCGCAGGCCCAGGAGATCAGCGCGGCCAGGGAACCCCAGCGGCGGAACGCCGGGAGCAGACCGAGCAGCATCGGAATGGAGATCGGGCCCATCACGGCGGCGACCAGGGCCGTGATGATGCCGAGCGGGCCGCCGAAGTGGCTCGCCTCCATGGCGACCACCATGCTCACCGCGATGAAGGAGACGGTGCAGATGCGCGCGGCGAGCAGTCCGCTTCCGGCACTCAGCGCCCGGCCCCCGCGGGCGACGGCGGGGATGATGTCCCGGACGACCACGGAGGCGATGGCGTTGGCGTCCGAGGAGGCCATGGCCATGGTGTGCGAGAACATGCCCGCCAGGGTCAGACCGACCAGGCCGGCCGGGAGCAGGTGCTCGGCCATCAGCGCGTAGACCTGCTGCGGGTCCGCGATGTGCGGCATCAGTACCGGGCCCACGACGGACGGGAAGAGCAGGACCGCGGGCCAGATCAGGTAGAGGACCGCGGACAGCACGGCCGAGCGCTTGGCGGCGGGTGCCGAGTCGGTGGCCATGTAGCGCTGGGCCAGGTTCCACATGCCGCCGTTGTACTCGAAGAGCTTGACGACCACGTACGCCGTGAGGAAGCCGGCCGTGTACGGGCCGACCAGCGGGTGGGTGTGGTCGGCGGGCAGGCGGTGCCAGATGGAGCCGAGACCGGAGAAGCCGCCCACGTGGTTCAGCGTGATGACCACCATGGAGAGCGCGGCGACGCCCTGGATGACGAACTGGCCGAAGTCGGTGAGGGCGTCCGCCCACAGGCCGCCGACCGTGCAGTAGACCAGGGTGACGACGCCGGTGATCAGGATGCCGACGTCGAGCGAGACGCCGGTGAACACGTTGAGCAGGATGGCGACCGAGGCCCACTTGGCGGCGACGTCGAAGACCTTGAGCAGCGCGCCGCTCCAGGCCAGCGCCTGCTGCGTGGCGATGTTGTACCGGCGCGCCAGGTATTCGAGCGGTGAGGCGACGTCGTAACGGCGGCGCAGCCGGTTCCAGCGCGGTGCGAACAGCCAGGCGCCGACGCCGGTCGCCAGCGCGAGCGGCAGGAACGCCCAGACATAGATGGTGATGCCGTAGCTGTAGGCGACCGCCGCGTAGGCGACGAACACCGCGGCGCTGTATCCCGACATGTGGTGCGAGATGCCGGACAGCCACCAGGGCATCCGGCCGCCGCCGGTGAAGTAGTCGCTCACGTCACTGACGCGCTTGTGCGACCAGATGCCTATGAGCAGCATCACCACGAAGTAGCCACCGAGGGCCACCCAGTCCGGCCAAGCCATGCGAACTCCTCGTGCCGACGGCCGTCGGCGGTAGCGAGCGGTAGGGGTGAAGGGGTCCCGACGGCACCGACGCCCCGGACCTCCATCTACATGGACAGAAGCTCGACTTGACCAAGCCGTCTACGTATGTAGACTCAGTTCTCATCCATGCTTTTCAGCGCGCACGTTAGCCTGGCGTACAGGGGCGGTCAATGTTTCGGGAGGTTTTCGTTGACGGAGACATCTGACGGCGGCCGCGGGCCGGTGAAGTCCGCGGAGCGCACGGTCCAGATCATGGAAGTGCTCTCGGCCTCCCCGGAGCGGCTCACCCTGGGCCAGCTCCAGGAGCGCACGGGATACCCGCGTTCGAGCCTGTACGCGCTGCTGCGCACCCTGGTGGCGCTGAAGTGGATCGAGGTCGAGGAGGGCGGCGAGGCGGCCGGCTTCGGCATCGGCCCGCGCGCTCTGCTGTGCGGCACGGCGTACCTGGACCGGGACCCGGCACTGCCCTACGCGGTGCGCCAGATCGAGCAGTTGCGCGCGGACGTCGGCTACACCACCCACTACGCCCGGCTGGACGGCTCGAACGTCATCTACCTGGCCACCCGTGAGGCCACGGACTCCCGCAGGCTGACCTCCCGCGTGGGCCGGCAACTCCCGGCGCACGCCACGGCCCTGGGCAAGGCGCTGCTCGCCGAGCTGACCGCGCAGGAGGTGGAGGCGCTGCTGCCCGAGCAGCCCCTGGAGGCACTCACCCCGCACACGGTCACCCGCCGCCCGGCCCTGCGGGAGGAGCTGGAGCAGACGCGCACCCGCGGCTGGGCGGTGGAGAGCGAGCAGAACACACCGGGGCTGTGCTGCGTCGCCGCGACCGTGTCGTACCGCATCCCGGCGACCGACGCGATCAGCTGCTCGATCCCGCTGGACCACGCCACGGACCAGGAGATCGAACGCGTCGCGGAGGCCGTCAGCCGGCACGCCGCGGCGCTGGCGGGAACCCTGCGCCGCAACGGCATCCGCTGACGTACGCCCGTGCCCCGCCGGTGTCACCGACGGGGCACCACCGCTCTCACCACCCGGAGGCCGGGTGCCTCACCAGCGGGGGACCTTCTTCTCGTACGACGGGTCGATCCGCCGCATGTAACCGGTGTCGTCGCGGTTGCGCAGGCCGCAGGAGAGGTACTGCTCGTGCAGACGGGCCAGCGCGTCGCGGTCCAGCTCGACGCCGAGGCCGGGGGCGGTGGGCACGGCGACGGAGCCGTCGCGGAACTCCAGGACGCCGTCCACGACCACCTCCTCGCTCTTCCACGGCCAGTGGGTGTCGCAGGCGTACGTCAGGTTCGGCGTGGCCGCCGCCAGGTGGGTCATGGCGGCGAGGCTGATGCCCAGGTGCGAGTTGGAGTGCATGGACAGGCCCAGGTCGAACGTGTCGCAGATCCCGGCGAGCACCTTCGAGCGCTGCAGGCCGCCCCAGTAGTGGTGGTCGGAGAGTACGACCTGGACCGCGTCCAGGGCCACGGCGGGCTTGAGTTCGTCGAAGGCGACCACGCACATGTTGGTGGCGAGCGGCATGGGCGCCTCGCGGGCGACTTCGGCCATGCCCTGCTGCCCGGGCGTGGGGTCCTCCAGGTACTCGACGACGCCGTCCAGCTCGCGGGCGACCATCAGCGAGGTCTCCACCGTCCAGGCCGCGTTCGGGTCGAGCCGCAGCGGCCGGTCGGGGAAGGCCTCGCGCAGGGCGCGGACCGCCTCGATCTCCTCCTCGGGCCGGAAGACGCCGCCCTTGAGCTTGATGGCCGAGAAGCCGTACTCGTCGATCATGCGGCGGGCCTGCGCGACGATGCCCTCGGGGTCGAGCGCCTCGCCCCAGGAGTCGGGCTCGTCGCCCGGGTGCGCGGCCCACTTGTAGAACAGGTAGGCGCTGAAGGGCACTTCGTCCCGTACGGCGCCGCCGAGCAGGTCGGACACCGGCCGCCCGGCCGCCTTGCCCTGGATGTCCAGGCAGGCGACCTCGAACGGCGAGAAGACCCGGTCCACCGTGCTGCTGGTGGTGATCATGCCGGTGAGGCCGTGGCCGTCGCTGCCGGTGTCCCCGCCGAGCGCGGCGGCGACCGCGGCGTGCATCCGGCCGAGCCGGTGGACGTCCAGGCCCACGAGGGCGTCGGCGGCCTGCCGCAGCCGGCGCAGATGCCCCTCGTCGGCGTACGTCTCGCCGAGGCCGGTGATCCCCTGGTCCGTGTGGACCTCAAGGACGGCCCGCAGCGCGTACGGTTCGTGCACACCGACCGCGTTGAGCAGGGCCGGGTCGCGGAAGGCGACGGGGGTGACGGTGACGTCGGTGATGCGGATCGCGTCGCTCATCGGGCGGTGTCCTCCACGAGGGCCAGGCCCGCGTCGGTGATCCGGCGCAGGGCGTCGAGGTGCTCGGGGGCCGGGTCGACCAGCGGGGCGCGCACCCCGCCGACGTCCAGGCCCTGCTGCCGCACGCCGGCCTTGACCAGCGAGACGGCGTAGCCCGGGACCAGATCGCGCAGCGCCACAAGCGGGTGGAAGAACTCCCGTTGCAGCCGCTCCACCTTGGCCGCGTCCCCCTTCTCGACCGCCTGGTAGAAGGCGTTGGAGATCTCGGGGGCGAAGCAGAAGACGGCGGAGGAGTACAGGTCGACGCCGATGCCGCGGTAGGCCGGGACGGTCACCTCGGCGGTGGGCATGCCGTTGAAGAACTGGAACTCCTTGCCGGTGCCCGCGAGTTCGTGCCGCACGGCGGTCACGATGCGGGAGAGCCGGTCGAGGTCGCCGACGCCGTCCTTGAAGCCGACCACCTTCTCGTGGCGGGCCAGCTCGGCGGCGGTGGCGGCGTCGAAGCGGGCGTTGGAGCGGTTGTAGACGATGAGCGGCAGGTCGCTCGACTCGGCGACCTCGCGGGTGTAGGCGGCGAGTCCGGCCGCCGGGGCCTGGACCAGGTAGGGCGGCAGCAGGAGCAGGCCGTCGGCGCCCGCCTCCTGGGCGATGCGCGCGTACCGGCGGGCCAGCGGCAGGGGGCCGCCGGTGCCGGCGTACACCGGGACGCGGCCGGCCACGGTGCGCACCGCGGTGCGCACCGCCTCGCCGTACTCGTCGGGGCTCAGGGCGTGGAACTCGCCCGTACCACAGGCGACGAAGACTCCTCCGGGGCCGGCGGCCAAGCCGCGGCGCAGATGCTCGGCGAGCACCTCCCCGTCGACCTGTCCGGACGCCGTGAAGGGCGTCACCGGAAAGAACAGCACGCCGTCGAACATGGGCACTTGGCACTCCTCCGTCGTCTACATATGCTGTCTACATATGCAGACAGGCTCCACATTTGCGAACTTGCCTTCGAACTGTAAGACTCGCCCCGGAGCACGGTCAAGACGGCCCGGGAGCCGCCCGGCCGCCGCACCACCGCTACGGAGGAGATGAGGCGAGTGAGCCAGCGCATCGTGATCACCGGGGCCGCGGGAGGGGTCGGCAGTCTGCTCCGTCCCCGGCTGGCCCGTGCGGGACGGACCCTGCGACTGCTCGACGTGGCGCCGGTGCCCGGCGCGGCCGAGGGCGAGGACGTGGAGACCGTACGGCTGTCGGTGACGGATCTGCCGGCGATGCGCGAGGCGCTCACCGGAGCCGACGCGGTGATCCACCTCGGCGGGCTCAGTGTCGAGGGGCCGTGGGACGAGATCCTCGACATCAACATCAACGGCACCCGTACGGTCCTGGAGGCGGCCCGCCGGGCCGGGGTGCCCCGAGTGATCATCGCCAGCAGCAGTCACGCGGTGGGCTTCCACCCGCGGGGCAGGGGCGAGGCTCCCGACTACCTCTTCCCCCGCCCCGACACCTACTACGGCGTGAGCAAGGTGGCCGCCGAGGCCCTGGGCAGCCTCTACCACGACCGCTACGGCCTGGACGTGGTCTGCGTCCGCATCGGCGGCTGCTTCGAACGTCCCATCGCCACCCGTCAGTTGGCCACCTGGCTCTCCCCCGACGACTGCGCCCGTCTGATGGAGGCGCTCATCGCCGCGCCCTCCCCCGGCTTCCGAGTCGTGTGGGGCGTCTCGGACAACACCCGCCGCTGGTTCTCGCTGGACGAGGCACGCGCCCTCGGCTACGAGCCCCAGGACGACGCCGAACGCTTCGCCGGCGAACTCGCGGACCACCACGACCCGCTGGACGAGATCTACCTGGGCGGCGCCTTCTGCTCGCCGGAGCTCGACGCGGCCGCGGACGACTGACGCCAGGCGCCCGGCTCCCTCAACTCCCACGCGGTTTCCCCCGACCGCCCCGTTCGACCCGGAGGTTCGACCGATGACCGACACCACGTCCGCCCCGCTGCGGGGCGTCAGCCCGCGTACCGGCGAGCCGGTCGGCGACCCGGTCCCCGTGTCCGGCGCGCGGGACGTCGACGCCGCGGTCCGCGCCGCTGCCCGGGCCTTCCCCGTCTGGTCCGCGCTGCCCGCCGCCGACCGGGCCAGGGCCCTGGAGGCCGCCGCCGACGCGCTGGACGCGGCCCGCGACGGACTCGTGGCCGTCGCCGACGCGGAGACCGCGCTCGGCGTGGCCCGGCTGACCGGCGAGGTAGGCCGCACCAGTGGCCAACTGCGCCTCTTCGCCGAGGTGCTGCGGGACGGCGGCCATGTGCAGGCCGTCCTCACCCCGGCCGATCCGGCCGCCGGCCGTCCCGACATCCGCCGGATGCGGCAGGCGATCGGCCCGGTGGCGGTGTTCAGCGCGTCCAACTTCCCCTTCGCCTTCTCCGTGGCGGGCGGCGACACGGCCTCGGCCCTGGCGGCCGGCTGCCCGGTGGTCGTCAAGGCACACGAGGGGCACCCGGCGACCTCGGCCGCGGTCGCGCGCATCGTCACCGAGGCGCTGCGCGGCGCCGGCGCCCCCGAGGGCGTCCTCGGCCTCGTCACCGGATTCGAGGCGGGTGTCGCGCTGGTGAACCACCCCGCCGTCAAGGCCGTCGGCTTCACCGGCTCGCGGGCCGGCGGCCGTGCGCTGTACGACCTCGCCGCCGCCCGCCCCGAGCCGATCCCGTTCTACGGCGAACTCGGCAGCGTCAACCCGGTGGTGGTCCTGCCGGGCGCCGCGGCCGACCGCGCCGAGGAGATCGCCGAGGGGTACGCGCAGTCGCTCACCCTGGGCACCGGCCAGTTCTGCACCAACCCCGGTCTGCTGTTCGTCCCCGAGGAGGGCCCGCTGGCGGACGCGGTCGCCATCGCGGTCGGCGCCTCGGCCACCGGCGCGATGCTGACGTCCCGGATCCGGGACGGTTACCGGGCCCGGGTCGCCGCACTGGACGAGGTCGCGGGCCTCGCCCCGCTGGCCTCCGGGAGCGCGGGCGGCGACTCCTTCGCGGTGGCGCCGCGCGTCTGGCGGCTGTCCCTGAAGTCCTTCGCGGAACAGCTGGACACCCTCGCCGAGGAATGCTTCGGCCCGGCCGGCCTGGTGGTGACGTACCCGGACGTGGCCTCCCTGGCCGAGGTGCTGGCCGTCCTGCCGGGCAGCCTCACCGGCTCGGTGCACGCCACGGCCGGCGACGCACCGGCGGCCACCCGGGTGGCGACGGCCCTGCGACACCGCGTGGGCCGCCTCGTCCACAACGGCTGGCCGACCGGCGTCGCCGTGTGCTGGGCCATGCACCACGGCGGCCCCTGGCCCTCGACGACGGCCCCGCTGCACACCTCGGTGGGCGCCGGCTCGATCGACCGCTGGCTCGTCCCGATCGCCTACCAGGACTGGCCGGACGACCTGCTCCCGCCGGAACTCCAGGACACGAACCCGCTGGGCATCCCGCGCCGCGTGGGCTGACCCACCCGCCGGGACAGGCCGAGTTCGAGGATCCGCGGAAGGTGTCCGCGGCGCCGCCGAACGTCATCGTGACGGCCGGGCGCCGTGGTCGCGAAGGGCTGTGGGCGAGGCGCCGAGGGAGCACGCGGGACGTACGCTTGCAGCTGGTGCGGCGCACTCGCGGCTGCTGCTGACAGGCTGTTGACCCGTGGCGACGCCGCGGGCAAAACTACCCGCCATGTCCACCCCTCAACGCCTTGTCCAGGACGGTGTCCGCCACTGGGGCCGGCTGCCGGACCGACCCGCTGTCGCCAACCCCCTCGACGTGTACGCCGGCTTCACCCGTCGTGTGAAGAGCCTGCGGCTGAAGGAGTGGGTCGGCTTCACGCTGCTGCATCCTGACTGGTACTCCTCCCTGATCATCCAGGACGCGCACTACCTGGCCAGTTCCGAGATCTACGCCTACGACCGGACGCGCGGCGCGCTCCACCAGCACGCGGCCAACGCGTCCGGCGGCAGCCCCACGCTGCCCGCCGAGCTTCTGGAGAGCGCCTGCCGCTTCGAGCGCGACGGCTACCGGATCACCTGCTCCTTCTCCCGCGCGTCCGCGCGGCACCGGATCGAACTCGACATCGCGGCGACGCCGAAGGCCCCGGCCATCCACGGTCACCTCAGCCTCGACGCCATGGCGGCCACCGCTCCCCTCTCCGTCAGCTCCCGGCTGCCGAGGGGGAGCATGTACACCCACAAGGCCGCTTTCCCCGTCTCCGGCGTGCTCCGCGTCGGGGATGCCGAGATCGCCTTCGACCCCGCCCGCGACCTGGCGATCCTCGACGAGCACCGCTCGCTGCTCCCGTACCGGACCGACTGGCTCTGGGGCACCTTCGCGGCCTTGACGGACGCCGGCCCGGTCGTCGGGGCCAACTTCGCGGCCCGGCCCGCGTTGCCCGGCGAGCCGGAGGAGTCCTGTCTGTGGACCCCGAACAGGTGCGAGCCACTCGGCGACGTGGTCTTCGAGCCCGCGTCGGCCGATCCGTCGGCCCCCTGGCACATCGCCTCCCAGGACGGCCGCATCGACGTCGTCTTCGAGCCGGAGGGCCGCAAGCAGGTGAAGCACAACCTCGGACTCTTCGCGGTCGACTACTTCCAGCTCTTCGGGCGCTACCGTGGTGTGCTCCGCGGCGCCGAGGGCGACATCGGGATCGAGGACGTCCACGGGGTCTGCGAAAGCATGAAGGCCCGCCTGTAGACCGTGCGGCACCGCGTCAGGCACACGTCAGCCGCCCGTCAGACGGTCCTGCCACTCTTGTTCACGTGAACGGGGCCCGGGGAGACCGGGAGCCGGGAACGAGGAGAGGTGCCCGGAGCGGTTGATCGGGGACCAGCGAGCACGTCTCGAGGTCGGACCCTTGAGGGTCCACGCAGGTTCGAATCCTGCCCTCTCCGCGGCGCGACCCCGGGCTCACTCCTGGTGGTCCCCTGTGGACAAGGTGTTGACGCGCAGGTACCTCGATCAGGTGGGATACCTGCCAGGTTGCCGGAAACAGCCTGGTCACCTGCTTTCCTCTTGATCCTGACCGTCCACAGAGGAATGAGGACCCACGGATGAAGCGTCTCGCTGTCTGCGTCGCCGCGACGGCCTCGGCCATCGCTCTCGCTGCCGGGCCGACCGCGGCAACGCCCTCCCCGGGCAGGCACGGAGAAGCCGCCCGGCACCACGCGCCCGCGAGGCCGGCGAGCGAGTCGGCTCGGCTGGCCCGTTCCATCCTGAACACGAAGGGCATCACCTACGCCAGTGCGCACGTGGGCGGCACCGACAAGGCGTCCCTCCCGAAGCAGAACCTGGTCGATGTCTCCCATGGGCGCCCGGCCAGGACCAGCCCGTGGGGTCACAAGAAGGGTGCCCGGGTGGCGCTCGACACGCGGATGCTCAACGGTGTCCTGAAGCTCAACACCCAGTACCACTACAGGTTCGAGATCTCCGAGTTCGTCGGCGGAGAGCACAGCAGCACCTCCAAGCACTACGCGGGCCGCGCGGTCGACGTGACCTGGATCAACGGCCGTCACGTGGGCAAGAAGGCCGATCACCGCGGGTTCATGAACGCGTGCCGCAAGCTCGGCGCCACGCTGGTCCTCGGCCCCGGCGACAAGGGCCACAGCACCCACGTCCACTGCCAGTGGTAGCCCGGACATCGCGCTGAGCCGGCCGCCGCCGTCAGCGCCCCGACAGCGGCTCGGGTCGGTCCCGGTCGCGCCGCTCGGGCGGGGCAGCGGCCTGGGCCGGGTACTCGACGTCGTCCAGGAGGTCGCTCCTGCGGTCGTCGTCCAAGGCCCAGGCCGCGGCGACGCGTACCGCCTCGCGGTGGCCGGGCGGGTGCTCCGCCGTGCGTCCATGGGAGATCGCCGGGACAGGCACTCGCGCCGGGGCAGCCCAGCGGATCAAGGACGGCGCGATCCCCGAGCGGGTCGCCGCTGAACTCGGTATCAGCCGCTCCACGCTGTACCGGGAGCTCCGCAAGCACCGCGAGAGTGTCGCCGTTCTTCGGGTCACACCAGAGGGTTGATTGGCTCCTCAGAGCCCTCATGGGTGGGATGGAGGGGGTGGGCTGTGCTGGGCCATTCGTACGCCGATCCATGATCGTCATTCTGGTGGGACAAGTCCGAGGCGGTAGGCGGCGGTGGCGGCCTGGACTCGGCTGGAGACGCCGAGCTTGGCGAGGATGTTGGAGACATGGACGCTGGCTGTCTTGGTGGAGATGTACAGCTCCTCTGCGATCTCTCGGTTGGTGCGGCCGTTAGCGACCAGGTGGAGCACCTCGTGCTCACGGGGGGTGAGCCCGTGGTGCTGGCCTGAAGAGCGGTGTTCATGTGGAGGGGAGTTCAGCGGAAGCCTAGCCAGCCTGGCCAGCTGCTCGATGTCTGTCAGCAGGCCGCGGGCGCCGAGCAGATCGGCGTTGTGGCGGGCGGTTCGAAGACGGTCGGCCGCCGTTTGCCGGTCGCTGGCCTCGGCCGCTGCCTCCGCTGCTCGCAGGAGCGCCAGGCCTTGTTGATAGGGCTGGTGTAGCTCGCCCCAGGCGGTCGCGCAGCGGTCCCAGGCCGACGGCTGGGATGATCCGCGGACTCGTGCGGTTTCGGCGGTGAAGGTCAATTGCTGCGCTTGTTGGACCGGCCCGATGACGGGAAGCTCGGCGGCGAGCTCGCACAGAGCGGCCGGCAGCGTGGGGCTCGCGTGGGCGACTCGCGCACCGAGGACGAGCAGCGGCCACAGGTAGCGGGGAGTTGATATGACCTCGTTCCTGGCCAGGATTTGCTCCACATTCGCGACGGCTTGTGCTTCGTTGCCCTTGGCGAGTGCCAGTTCCGATGCGAGGCAGATCAGCGGGAGGAGGTCTTGGGCGTCGGAAGTTCCCCAGCTGAAGACGCCGTTGGCGAAGTCGGCAGCGGATTCGGCCAGCGAGAGATCGCCTCGGGCCAATGCGATCGAGCCGCGCAGGACCAGGAGATAGGCGCGGAAGCTGGGGGCGGGGGCGAGTTCGAGTGAATGGTCGAGAATCTCGGTCGCTTCGTCCCACTGCCCTCTCGCGATCAGGGCCTCGGCCACGTTGGCGGCGTGCGTGGGCCCGAAAGTGCGCAACAGTCCGGCACGGCTCGCCGCGGTCAGACCTTGCCGCGCTGATTCTGCAGCCTGCTCGTACCGACCGGCTCCCTGGAGCACGTCGGCCTCGCAGCGGAACGCGTGCATCAACGCGGCAGGATCATGGATGCTTTGTGCTTTTGCCCGTGCCTGGGCCAGGTGTGGCAGCTGTCGGTCCAGGTCGCCGGTACGGGCCCGCGCGTAGGCCAGGTTGGTCGAGGCGATCACCTCGGCCCGGATGTCGCCGGCAGCGTGCGCCGCCCGGATCGCCTCTGTGGCGATGGCGATTCCTTCTTCGCCACACGGCATGGTGAGCAGGCGATGAGTCAAGGTGTTCAGGACGTTGGGCCGGTCCGGGTGTTGTGGTGGCATGATCCGCGCCGCTGTCCGCAGGTCATCGACGGCGCCGGGCTGTCCCAGGGCCTGACGCAGCTCTCCTCGGTGGCGGAGCAGCTGCGCGGCGCGCCCTGGATTGTCGGCAGGATCGACGTCGGCGAGTGCAGTGGCTATCAGTGTCATGCCATGACCACCTTCGCCGGACAGCATCGCCGCCTGGATGGCCTTGTCCAGCGCGGACCTTCGGTCGATCCCGAGCCGACGTGCCACGTCGGGGGCCTGATCCCACAGGTCCAGGACTGTCTCCAGTATGCGCGACTGTTCGGTGTAGGCCAGTGATGCCTCGGCGCTCTCGGCAGCGTCCCACGCGGCAGCGAATGCTCGTTGCGGGTGTTGCTCGGCCACGGCGTGCCAATGATGGGCCAGCTCAAGTGCGCCACGGCCGGGGGGAGCAAGGTGGGGATAGCGCTGCAACGCCTCGCCGTACCGTACGTGCAGGACAGAGCGTTCACCGGGAAGCAGCTCCCCCTCGATGACCTCCCGGATCAGTGCGTGTCGGAAGACATAGCTGTCGCCTTCGACAACCAGCAGGTTCGATGCCACGGCGGGCCGCAGCGCGGTGGACAATGCCAGGTCGCCGAGGCCGGTGACCTCGGCGAGCAGCGCATGACCAACGCGCACGCCGCCGACAGCGGCGGCACGGACCACGCTCTGGGTCTGCTCTGCGAGTCGCTCCAGTGGTGCGACCAGTAGATCGCGGATCGAAGACGGCAGTGGCTCGCCCGGTTCGGCACCACAGGTCAGCAGTGCCTCCACCAGCAGTGGATTGCCTTCGCTTCGCCGGTAGATCGTTTCGCTCAGCTCAGGAGTTGGCGGATGTCCGAGCAAGCCACGCAGTTGCGTGGTGACCTCGCTCTTGGTCAGTCTGCCGAGGTCGATTCGCTGTGCCCACGCCATGCGCTCCATCTCGGCGAGCAGCCGGCGCACCGTTTGCGCCGGGGCCAGTCGGTCGCTGCGGTAGGTCACCACTGCCAGCACATCGGGAACGGACTGCTCGTTGCGGATGATGAACGTGAGCAGGTCCAAGCTGGACCGATCCGCCCAGTGAACATCCTCGACGACAAGGAGCACCGGTGCGCGTTGTCCGAGGGCCTGCAGTAGCGCAAGGAACTGTTCGAACAGGCGAGCGCGGGCAAGGTCGGTCTCGTCCGCGGAGTGCGGGCGGCTCAGGCTGGGCAGCAGCCGTCCGAGCTCGCCCGTCTCACCGTTCGGCAGCAGCTGGCGGACTTCTTCTACACCGATCGTGCGGACCAGCTCACGCAACATCGCGGTGAAGGGGGCGAAAGGCAGGCCGGTCTCACCTATCTCCAGGCATGCGCCGGTGAGTTGCCAGGTTGAAGCCGGCAGCTGTGCCGCGAACTCGCTGACCAGCCGGGACTTGCCCACGCCGGCCTCTCCAGCGATCAGTATGGCGGACGGCTGGCCGCCGCCAGCGCGTTGGAATGCGTCGGTGAGGGCGGACAGCTCTTCCTCTCGCCCCGCCAAGACAGCGCTGGTCGTAGCCATGCCTCCAGTCTTTCAGATCGCTGTAAGCACTCGCGGTGAGGATCTAAGGCGCTCGCATAAGGCAGTCGTACGATGCGGGCCGCCCCCGGCCGGGGCGAGTCTCGTGCCGTGACCGTCTCCGATACCGGCCCGTCGAGCACGATGGCCTCCCGGTCGATCGCCAGCCGCCAGATGATCTTGCTCTTGCTTGTGTCATTCGGCTCGTTCATCGGCTTCTACCTGCTGCTCTCGGTCGTTCCTCTGTATGCCGCCGCGGGTGGGGCTGGTGCGAGTGGTGCCGGCTCCGCAACCGGCGCCATGATGCTTGCCACCGTCCTGATGGAGTTGGCGGTAGCCCGTCTGGTGGCGAGATTCGGCTACCGGACGGTGGCATCAGCAGGCCTGCTGATGCTCGCCGCCTCGGCGGCCGCACTCACCCTCTCTGAGCGAATGCCGCTGATACTCACCGTGTGCCTGCTCCGTGGAGCGGGCCTGGCGATCGTGGCCGTGGTCGGCCCCGCACTGACCGCCGAACTGGTGCCCCCCGAGCGTCGAGGTGAAGGACTCGGCCTGTATGGCGTGGTGGTCGGTGTACCTGCCGTGATCGGCCTGCCACTGGGTGTGTGGCTCAGCGGCCACCTCGGCTTTCACCTCGTCTTCCTGATCAGCGCGGGAGTATCTGTTGCCACCCTGGTCGCCGCGCTCGGCCTGCCGGCTCAGCGGGGACGCAGCGAACGTCATGGCGGGATGCTGGGCGGCCTTCGCGGCAGTGGGCTCGTCCGGCCTGCGGTGATCTTCGCCGCCTTCACGGTGGTAGCCGGCGTGGTGGAGACCTTCTTGTCGCTGGCCATGCCCGCCACAGTCCGCGCGTGGGTTCCCCTCGCTCTCCTGGCGCAGACCGCCGTCACCCCCTTCGCACGCTGGGGGGCAGGACGCCTGGGCGACCGCCGGGGCTCTGGGCCTCTGCTGGTCCCCGCGGTGCTCACCGCAGCCATCGGCACGGCGGGGCTTGTGTGGGTGGCAAGCCCGTTCGCGGTGATCGTGGGGATGGCGCTGTTCGGGATCGGGTTCGGTATCGGCCAGAACGCGACCCTGGCGCTGATGTTGGAGCGCGTCTCACCGACCGAGTTCGGCAAGGCCAGTGCGCTATGGAACCTCGCCTATGACGGCGGTTTCGGCATCGGAGCCGTCGGATTCGGCCTGCTGACCGCGCCGGTGGGCTACCCGACCGGATTCGCCGTGACCGCACTGGTACTCATCGCCGCGATCGCCCCCGCATGGCGTGATCGCACAGCAGGAAGGGAAGCCAACCATGCATCATGACCTTCGCCAGGCTGTGTGCCGGGTGCTGCCTGCCGTCCGGGCAGACCTCGAAGCACTGGTCCGGATCCCCTCGGTCAGCGCCGACCCCGACTCCTTCGACGAGGTGCGCCGCTCCGCCGAGATGACAGCCTGCCTGTTCCGGAACACCGGCTCCCCGCAGGTCGAGATCCTGGATGACATCGAAGGCGGCCGGCCCGCAGTTCTCGCACGCTATGCCGCCCCGCCCGGTCAACCCACCGCATTGCTGTACGCCCACCATGACGTGCAGCCCGCCGGCGATCTCGCAGGGTGGTCCAGCCCGCCCTTCCAGCCGACCGAACGCGACGGGCGTTTGTACGGCCGCGGCACCGCCGACGACAAGGCCGGCATCGCCGCGCACCTCGCCGCGCTGCGCGCCTACTCCGGCCGACCGCCCATCGGCGTGACCGTGCTCGTCGAAGGTGAGGAAGAAATCGGATCACCGAACCTCAGCACGTTCCTCGACCGCCACAAGGACAAACTCAACGCCGACATCATCGTGCTCGCTGACGCCGACAACCTGACCACCGGCACGCCCTGCCTGACCACCGGCCTGCGCGGGATCGCCGCCTGCGTGGTAGAACTGCGCGCCCTGCAGCGCGGCGTGCACTCCGGCATCTACGGCGGAGCCGCCCCGGACGCACTGACCGCGTTGTGCCGACTCCTCGCCACGCTCCACGACGAGCAGGGCAACGTCGCCGTCGAAGGCCTCGGCACCGCGACGGCACCCGCCGACAGCCTCTCCGAGACCGGATTCCGAGCCGAGGCAGGTCTCCTCGACGGCGTTCACCTCCTCGGACGCGGCAGCATCAGCGAGCGGCTCTGGGCCAGGCCAGCGGCCACCGTACTCGCGATCGACGCCACCCCCGTGGACACCGCGTCCAATACGCTCACCCCCACGGCCAGAGCGAAGGTCGGGCTACGGGTCGCACCAGGCGACGATGCAGTCATGGCAAGACGAGCCCTCGCCCGCCATCTGCGGCACCACACGCCCTGGGGACTGCACGTCACCGTCACCGAGGGCGAGTCCGGACAACCATTCCTCGTCGACGCGCAAGGCCCGGCATTCGACGCCGCCCGCAAGGCCTACCGCCAGGCATACGACAAAGATGTCCTCGACATCGGCTCCGGCGCCTCCATCCCCTTCATCGCCGCGTTCGCCCACGCCTACCCCGACGCGGCAATCCTGATCGCCTCCGCCGGAGCCGACGGCGACTCCCGCGCACACAGCGAGAACGAAAGCCTGCACCTGGCCGACTTCGAACGCGCCTGCCTCGCCGAGACCCTGCTCCTCACCGAACTCAGACAATGACCGCGGCCCGGCGAACTGCCCGACAGTGCACGGCGGTTTGCCGAGTCGATCTCGTGGGAGATGCCGCTCATGGGCCCGGACCGCGGCCCCTGGCCTCCCGCCTCCCGCCTCCCGCCTCCCGCCTCCCGCCTCCCGCCTCCCGCCTCCCGATCATGCGGCCTACAGTGATCCAGCGCCATTAACCCTTCGATGACACGAACTCGCGTCCGTCGAGGACCTGACTCCCTGGAGGGACCCGCCCCCGTCCCACGGACATCACGGGGGTTCCCGGCCATGCCTGCCCCCGCCGGCCTGGACGTACTCGACCGGCCGGCGGGTGAGTACGTCGCGGACCGGGCCGTCCGGCACTTCCCGGCGGCACGTGGCGATCAGCGAGAGGAACGCGGAGAACCGGTTCTCGTCGTCATGCTCAGCGGTGTTCCGGCAAGCCCCGATGCCGAACCCACCCGGCGCGTCGTGATCTCGCGCGTGCAGAAAAGCGCGATGGCCGCCACGCCCACGGCGAGGGGAACCCATTGCGGCGAGACGAACCAGACGTACTGGAAACCGAACCGATGACCGGACAGCATCGTCGTTGCCGTGCCGACCACCGCGGCGGCGTTGACGCCGACGAGGGCGTAGCCGATTCCGCGCGTCCGGCGTCCCGTCCGGGGGGTGAGGGCCGCGGCCACGGTCAGGAGGCCCGCCAGCGTGAGCGTGGAGACCCCGCCGACGGACAGCCAGTAGCCCCAGTCGATCACACCGACGGATGCGTCGTCGGCGACGGCGGCGGCGACCACCGTGGCGTAGACGCAGAAAAGGAGCGTCGGGGGGAGGAACCGGAGCGGCAGAGCCATGCGTGCCTGCCAACGGGGTCGCGCCTGCACGGCGAACCATACGATCAGCCCGCCGGTGGCCACGGCGACCGCGCCGGCGCCGCTGGCCACGTCGCGACCGTCGTCGACTCCGTCGATATTGACCATGGTCACCGTGGCGGCCACCAGCGTGACGAGGAACCAGACCGCAACCGCGATCCAGGACCGCCCCACAACGGGCTTCCTGACGGGGCCACCGGGGGACGGCGACGGCCAGGCCTCTGTCAGCAGCGCGGTGTCCGTCGGCGCGGGCTCGGGCGCGTCCGAGAGCCCCCGCAGGGCCTGGGCGGCGTCGGCGGCGCTCGCGTACCGCTCGGCGGGATCCTTGCGCAGGAGCCTGAGCAGGAGAGCGTCCCAGGCCTCCGGCACACCCGCGGCCACGGAACTGGGCGCGGGTGGTTGCTGGCTCAGGTGCGCCGTCAGATAGCCGACGCTGTCCGGGGCCTGGAACGGCAGCCTGCCGGTCACCAGCTCGAAGAGCAGGCAGCCCAGCGCGTACAGATCGCTTCTCGGCTCCGGGTAGCCGCGTGCCTGCTCCGGTGCCATGTACGGGGGCGTGCCCACGATGAACCCGGTCTGGGTGAGCCGGTCCGCGGTCGCGTAGGGATCGGCGGCGCGTGCGACACCGAAGTCGAGGACCTTCACCGTTCCGGCGGATGTGACGAGGATGTTGGACGGTTTGATGTCCCTGTGCATGATGCCCTGGGCGTGTGCGTCACCCAACGCGTCACAGATCTGAGCACCCCACCGGGCCGCCTCAGCCAGGTCGACGGGGCCTTCCCGGAGCTTGGCATCGAGCCCTTCCCCGCGCACCAACTCCATGACCAGAAAGGGCGCGGTGCCTCGCTGCGTACCGCTCTCGCCGAGATCGTGGACGGTCACGACGTACGGATGCTGGAGCCGGGCCGTGATCCGCGCTTCGCGCAGAAAGCGCGCGCGAGCCTCATCCCCACGGCTTCCGCCGCCGGCGAGGAGGGAGATCACCTTGACAGCCACCTGCCGGTCCAGCGTCTCGTCCCGTGCCTCCCAGACCTCGCCCATGCCGCCCTCGCCGAGCTGCCGGACCAACCGGTACCGGCCTCCCAGAAGTTGGCCCTCCACCGCGTCCTCCCGTCGTGGACTCACCTGTGCGTCCGCGCCCCCAGCACCTCGATCATGGCACTCGGCGCAGAGCGCCACCCACAACATCCGAGATTCGGAGGGCGCTGTCAGGTCCTCCCCCGTTGGGTGCCGCCCTTCACGCGCGCCCGGCCACAGAATGGGCGGGAGCATCTGGTAAGTACCCGGAGCGTGTGGCTCCGACGACGTCGGCCCCTTTCCCGCGTGCCGGGCCGCAGCCCTCGGGGCGGGCGCACCTGACCGAGCCCGTTCTGCACACCGCACCCAACGGACGGTCCCCTGGGGCTGCGACGTGGTGACGTACTTGCCTGCCGCGGCGGCCTCTTCGCCACCGGCGCGGTCGGGGCACGGGCCGCCACCGGATCGCCGACCGCCTCGACATCACCGGCGCCCGCCAGGGCCTTCACGGAGAGGAGGCCCTACCGCGCCTGCGTGCCGTCCTCTCCAACGGATACTTCGACTCCTGCCGGCGCTACTACGCCGCCCGCGCACACGAACACCTCGACCCCGCACACGCCAGGGGAAATACACGGCCACCGCCTGATCCCGGCGGCTCGCAACCAGCCGCACGCCGACCCTACTCGCGGCGACGGCGGCCGAGGGCGCGGGCGAGTTCGCCGACCGGTGCCAGCGCGTGTCCGCCATCGCCCGCGCACCACCACACGACCTCGCGCTCCCGCTCCGAGCCGTGGACGCCGAGGTCATGCCGGGGGCACACCGGCCAGACCTGCCAGGTCCGTTCGAGCAGGCTCTCCTGGATCAGGATCGCCAGGCCGGTCAGTGCGGTGGTCGGGTCGTCGCACATGTTCGGCAGGACGGGGCCGCCCCAGGTGAGCCGTTCGCCGTCGGCAAGGCGGACACCGGCTCCCACCGGGAACCAGTCCTCCAGAATCTCGATCTCCGGTTCGCCCTCGATCCCGCGTGTGGGCAGGTCGCGGGCCACGATTCGCAGCGCGGCGCGCAACGTCTCCAAACGCTCGGGAGCGAGGTCGAAGCCGGGATCGAAGCCGATGTCGTCCAGGATGCGCCGGGCCAGGGCAGTCATCTCCGCCGGCGACACCTCGGCCGGGTTCCGCTCGACGACCTCCACGATGGCGTCGGTGTAATGGAAACCGTCGAGCAGTTCGCAGGCGAGGGCGACGACGTCCTGTGGGTCGAGGTCGCCCTCGCGCAGGCCGAGGTAGACCCTTCGCTCCGACTGTTCGTCATCCGCTTCGTACTCAGCCATGGCGTCGCTCACCGGTCCAGTATCCCGAGGCGGCGCGGTTCCCCGCCGCACGGTTTCTCGGCAGTGCCCGCCGGAGTCGTGCGGTGCTGCGGTCGGCCCGAGCCATCCCGTTCGCGTCCCGAATCGGGTAGCCGAGTAGCCCAGGATCGACCAGGGCGTCCTGCGGGAGGCGTTCGCAGAAGTGTCGCGGTCCGAGCGCGCGCCGACCGCCCGCCGGTCAGCCGCTGCCGATGCCGGGCCCGCCGGACGCACCGCGGCGGGCGCTGAACGCCTCCGCCCCGGAGGAATCGCCGGCCGGTACGGGAGTCCGCGGGTCGCTCACCGCGGGGCGCGCCCCGGATTCCAGGCGGAGCATGGCTTCCTCGTCGGCGGTGCCGGGGGCGGCCTGGTAGACGACCATCCGCTGGCCGCCGGTCCGGGCCAGTCGCATGACCTCGTAGGTCAGGGTCATAAGTCCCACCCCGGGGTGCCGGAAGTTCTTCTGGCCGCCGCCGCGCTCGCAGACGTCGTACCGCTCCCACAGACGTGCGAACTCGTTTGATTTCAGAACCAGTTCACCGACGAGGGTGGTCAGTTCGGGGTCGTCCGGGTCGGCGCCGGCGACGGCCCGGAGATGGGCCACCGAGAGGGCGACGGTGTCCTCCCAGGGTTCGTAGAGCGTCCTGCCCACCGGGTGGAGAAAGAGGTAGCGGGTCAGATTGCGCTGTTCCTCCGGCCAGTCCCAGAGGCCGGGCAGCAGCCGTCGGCCCGGTGGGTTCGCGGCCAGGACGCGGTTGTACCGGCTCACGATGTAGGCAGGCAGCGGGCGCACCGAGTCCAGCATGCGCAGCACCGAGTCGCGCACGGTGTGGTCCGCACAGGCCGGCAGCTCGGAGGTCCGCCCCGCGGCCAACTCCGCCAGTTCGTGGAGACGCTCGTAGGCGTCGCCGCGCAGACGCAGGGCGCGGCCGAGGGCGTCGACGACGGCGGCCGAGGGATTGGTCTCGCGGCCGCGTTCGAGGCGGATGTAGTAGTCCACGCTCACGCCGGCCAGCGCGGCCAGCTCCTCACGGCGGAGCCCGGGTGTGCGGCGCAGGCCCGCGCCGGCCGGGAGGCCGACGTCCTCCGGGCGTATCTGCGCCCTGCGGGCCTTCAGGTATCTGCCGAGTTCGGTGCCCCGCACGTCTGTTGTCGCTGCCATTCGGTCGATTGTGGCAGGTCCGCAAGGGCGTTGGGGGGCCGTGTCAGGGCCAGGAACGCCGCACCCCGGGTTCGGCGCGGTCTGCCGCGCCGGGGCGCGTGAGCGCAGAGTTGATCAGGAGCGGGCGGCCCGGCGGCGCGGGCCCAGGGGGTGCGTGACACCGGACCGCGGTCCCGTTGTCCGTGGCCGCCCGCCCTTTCGTCCCTGACGGACACCGTCGACCGTGCCTGATCGTCCAGGAGGCCAGCATGCCGGGCACCCCTTCCCCCTCACCGTCCGCCGCGCCCGCCCGGGTACGCGAGCCCGAGCGGCCCGCGCGGAGGGTACGGCGACGCCGGCCGGACCGGGCCCGACCAGCGGCGGACGTCGACACCGCCGCCCCGTCCCGGCGGGCAGGTGTCGCGCTGGTCGCCTCGCTGCTCGGGTTCACCGTGATCACCATCGACGTGTCGGCCGTGAACATCGCGCTGCCCGCGATCCGGGCGTCCCTCGACGGCGGGATGGCCGGGCTCCAGTGGGTGGTGGACGCGTACACGCTGATGTTCGCCGCCCTGATGCTCTCCGCCGGTGCCATCGCCGACCGTGCGGGCGCACGGCGCGCCTACGCCTGGGGCGTGGCCCTGTTCACCCTGGCCTCCCTCGGCTGCGCGCTGGCGCCGGGCATCGGTGTGCTGGTCGCCGCGCGGGTGGCACAGGGCGGGGCGGCCGCGGTCGTGATGCCGGCCTCGCTCGCCCTGATCCGGCAGGCCCACGAGGACAGCAGGGAGCGTGCGCGGGCCATCGCGCTGTGGACCGTCGGGGGTTCGGTGGCGATGGCCGCGGGCCCGGTGCTGGGCGGGCTGCTCACCGAGTGGGCCGGCTGGCGGGCGGTCTTTCTGCTCAACCTCCCGGTGGGCGCGGTGATCCTCGGCCTGCTGGTCCGGGTGCCGCGCTCGCCCCGGCGGCCCGCCGCGCTGGACGGCGCCGGTCAGTTGACGGCCGTCCTGGCCCTGGCCGGGCTGGCCGTCGCGGTGATCGAGGGCGGTCACCTGGGCTGGACCAGCCTCCCCGTGCTGGCCGCGGCCGCGCTCGCCGTCGTCTCGGGGTTCGTGTTCCGCCTCGTGGAGTCCCGGCACCGTCAGCCCATGATCCCGCCCGCGCTGCTGAGGGACCGCCGGGTGGCCGTCCCGCTCGCCGTCGGCTTCGCCGTCAACGCCGCCTTCTACGGCGGGATCTTCCTGCTCGGGCTGTACTACCAGCAGTTGCGGGGCATGTCGGCGACAGCGGCGGGGTTGATGTTCGTGCCGATGTCGGCGGTGGTGACCGCGACGAACCTGGTCTCGCCGCGGCTCGCCGAGCGGACCGGGCGGCGGCCGGTGATCGTCGTCGGCCAACTGGTCTTCACCGTCGCGATGCTGGCCATGCTGCCGCTGGCCGCGGGCACCCCGGTGTGGCTGGTGCTGGTCCTGCTGCTGCCGCTGAGCATGGGCGGGGCGGTCGCGGTGCCCGCGCTGACCGCGCTGCTGATCGACGCGGTCCCGGCGGAGCGCGCGGGAACCGTGTCGGGGCTGCTCAACTCCCTCCGCCAACTGGGCGGTGCCCTCGCGGTCGCCCTGTTCGGCAGCCTGCTGTCCGGCGCCGGCGACGGCTTCTCCCTCCCCGGTATGCGCGTCGGCCTTCTGGCCGTCGCCGCACTGCTCCTCGTGACCACCGTCCTCTCGCGACTGCTCCTGCCGCGCGAATGACACCCCGTTCGCGGTCCCGCCGACCGGTGGCAACCGCGGTGACGTCACCCGGTGTTCGGCCGACGACGCAGCAGGACCGGTCCCACCGCGCAGCCGCGTCGGACCCGGCGGGCACAGCACCCCCCGGTCGGGCAGTGGTTCGCGGCCGGGACACCGGAACCGCCGGGCCCCCGCCACGCAGGAGTTCGATCCGGGTGCGGCGCAGCCCGGCCCCGGCTGGATGGACACGGCGGTCGAGCCGGCGGGTCAGCGTCCGCCCGCCGCCGCGGCGCACACCGCGGAGTGGACCGCGCGGGCCAGGCGGGCGCCCCACAGGGAACGGGGGCCGGCGAAGGCCGCTGGTTCCTCGCCCGGTCGGGGGGTGCGGGCGGCGACGCAGATCGCGTCGGTGGGGGTGCCTGAGCAGTCGTAGCCGGAGTCGAGAAGGGCCTGGACCTTGGCCTCGGTAGCGGTCGTTGCCGCGTTGACCAGGGCGGCGTCGGTGAGGGCGGCGGGGAAGACGGCGATGATGTTGATGGTGCCGGGGGCGGGCGGCGCGGGTGTGCCTGGCGTGGGGGTGGCGGCCCAGCCGTGGACACCGAGGCCCGCGGTGACCACCGCCTCGACGCCGCCGTCCAGCGCGTGGCCGTGGCGGAGGACGTCGGCGGCCGTCATCAGGCCCACGCCCGGCCCTTGTGCTCCGGCGTCGTGGGCGAGGCTCGCGAGGTGGTCCCCGGGGTCGGTGCGGCTGTAGCCGTGCGGAACCTGGGCGTTGAGGACCCAGGAGCGCTCGCCGATGCCGCCGCCGAGGACCGCGCTGCTGATCATCCGCCAGCCGGCACCCGCCCGCCAGAGCAGGGCCGACAGCTGCTCGTCGCACTCGACGCGGGTCAGCGTCTCCAGCGGAAGGACGCCGACGGCGGCGCGGGACGGCGGGGCAACGATCACTGAGCGGGACTCCTCCGGGCGGATGACGCTGATGATCGTACCGAGCGCACTTCAGTGCTTCGAGTACGCGCAGGAGGACCTGTGCACGAGCCAGGACCGCGCCTGCCAGTGGACCGAGATGAGTCGGCGCATCGACCACACCGCATTCCGCCGCATTCCGGGCGTCACCCATGGGTGTGATCGTCTTTCGGTCGTCGCACGGGCGGGCGGTCCGGCGGACCTCTCACTGCCGCAACGTTTTTGCCCGCGCGGCGGAAGACGCCATCGGCGTCGCACGCGGCACCCCTGGAGCGCCGGTTTGCGCCATATCCACCGTTTACCCGGCATTGCCGCCCTCTCTCCGCGACCGTGAGCACACGGTCGGCAACCGACGTCACAGCCGAGTCCGTCGTCGGGCCAGCCGGAAGATCCGTGCTCGAAGGAGAACGATGTCCAAGCACCACCTCGCCCGCGCCGCCCTGTGCGCGGCGGCCGCCACCACGCTCGTCGGCGCCCTCGCCGGCTCCGCCTCCGCCGCGGACCGCACCGACCAGGACCTGGTCAACAAGTCGGACGGCAGCCGCCTTGCGCTCCTCGGCAACGCCACCGGGGAGGGCACCACCGCCATCACCCTGCGGGACCCTGGCTGGCGGTACGGCACCGAGGCCTGGGACGAGGTCGACGGCAGGTGGGAGAGCGCGGGCTACACCCTCACGTTCAAGAACCGCGCCGCCGGCAAGTGCCTCCAGCCGTCCTCCGCCACGCCCGCCCGGGGCACCACCATCGTCGTACGCAACTGCGACGGCTCGGATCTGCAACGGTGGGTCCTGCGTCCCGAGTACGACAACAACTCCCGCTGGTGGCTGTGGCAGCCCAAGGTGGACACCAAGCTGGCCGTGGCTCTGAACCGCTACAACGACGGCAGTTGGGACACCCTGCACCTCGACACGGCGTACCCCAGCGACGACAGGCTGTGGCGGATCACCCCCAACGACAGCAGCTGGTGAGGGATGTCGGGGTGCTCGCGCGCACCGGCGGCGAGCACCCCGTCAGGACCTGGAGTCCGAGACCCCGGCGCGCGGCGCGGACGGTCCGGCCCACACCGGCACCCCCGTCCCCCTTGAGGCCGACACCGCCGTCACCGCCACGGTCCCCGCCGTGGACGACGCCGTGCTCGAACCGCTCCGCGCGTACATCCGCGGGCCCGCCACCGGAGCCCCCGCCCACTTCCGTGACGCGTTCCTGCCCACCGCGCACATCGAGGGAATCCGGGACGGCGTATTCGTCTCCTGGCGACTGGACGAGTACTGCGCTCTCTTCCCTGGCCGACCGGCCCCGGACGAGCCGACCCGGTCCCGCGGTGTCGGCGCCGTCGACGTCCACGGCGGCGTGGCGACCGCGACCATGACGCTCCGGCACGGCACGGACACGTTCACGGACGTCTTCCTGCTGGTCCGCGTCGACGGCGGATGGCGCATCGCCAACAAGGTCTGTCACCGGCACGCCGCCTGATGAAGCCCGTGCCTGGCGCCTCGTCCCGAGGGGGCGTGCGCGCGGCCGCGCGGGTATCTAGGGTGTGTCGTACACGGGTTTGCGGGGGAAACGATGGAACCCACGTGCCGGGGATGGACCGAGGGTGGTTCTGAACCATGAGGGATGTATCTCGGCCGGCCGAGCCGATGTCGGCGGATCCCGGGGACTGCGCCGTGCTCGCGGCGTGGGAGCGGTTCGTCCGGGGGGAGGACCGGGTGCCGGGGGTCCGGCCCCTGGTGGCGGTCTCCTGGCATCGCTGCCGGGAGCAGTACCGGGTCGATCCGCATCTCGCCGAGGCCCCGGTGGCCGTCGCGCAGCCGAGTCATCCGCCGGAGCACGACGTCGTCTTCGCCGAGCTGGGGTTCCGGGCGGCCACGGTGGCGCACGAGGTCGGCGGGATCGGTGGTGTCGTCACGGTCACCGACGCCTCCGGCCGGATCCTCGCCGAGTGGGGTGACCAGGCGACGCTGGCGAGGGCGTACGAGTCCCGGCTGGCCCCCTGGTTCTGCTGGTCGGAGTCCGCGGCCGGGACGAACGGCATGGGGACGGCGCTGGAAGCGCACGGACCGGTGCCGATCAGTGGTCCGGAGCACTGGTGCCAGGCGTTCCACGACTGGGGCTGTGCGGGCATCGCGGTGCGTGACGTGGTGACCAGGGAACCGATCGCGGTCCTCGGCATCTGCTGCTGGCACAGCCGGCTTCCCGCGGCCGCGGCGAGCTGGCTCGCGCACGCGGCCGTCATGGCCCAGCACCCGCTCAAGCGGCGCGCCCGGGACAGCGGAGCCGAACTGGTCGCCGCCTACACCCTGGCCAGGAGGCACTCGCGCGCGCCGCTGGCCGCGCTGGACACCGCGGGCCGGGTGGTGATCGCCGACGACCTGGCGGGCGTGCTCCTCGGCGTCCCGGCCTCCACCCCGGCGATCGACCCGACGCTGCGCTGGAACCCCGGCCTGCCGGAACTGATCGCGGCCTCCCGGCACGCCACCGGGCAGGCGGCGCACGATCCCGCCTGGGTCGGTTCGACGCAGATCTACGGCCACCCCTGCGACGAGCCGACGTCGATCAGCATCCGGCCGGTCTTCTCCTCCGGGCATCTGATCGGGAACCTGGTCTCGTTCGGTGCCTCCGACGGGGCCCGGGTGCCCGGGGCGGAGGACCCCGTGCGTCCCGCGGTGCGGCCGCGCCGGCTGGTGGCGGTGCACGGCAACCGGATGGTGCTGCTGCGGCCCGCCGAGGTCTCCTCCGCCGAGTCGCGGGGCAACGACGTGTGGCTCCGCACCGATCAGGGACGCCTGCGAGCCGCCTGTCCGAGTCTGGACAAGCTCGACGGTGAGCTGGCGGACGACGGCTTCCTGCGGGTGCACCGGCGGTACGTGGTCAACCTCGGGCGGGTCCGGGAGGTCGAGCGCGGACTCAAGGGCGAGCTGTCCCTGGTCATGGACGACGGGACGAAGGAGACGGTGCCGGTGTCCCGGCGGAACGCGGCGGCCGTACGCCGCGCGCTGGGCATCTGACGTCCACCGGCAACCGCCCATGTTCCGGGAAGGAGGTCCCCGTGTCGGACACTCGGGACGCCGTCGCGGGCGAGAGGAGCGTGACGAGTGCGGGCCGCGGTCTCGGACTGTCCGCCGCGGCCGGGGCGCGCAACGGCCCGGGCGGCGGCATGCGCAACCGCGACTGGTGGCCGAACCGGCTCGACCTCTCGGTCCTGCGCAAACACCCCGCCACGGCCGACCCGATGGGCGAGGACTTCGACTACGCCGCGGAGTTCGCCACCCTCGACCTCGACGCCCTCGCGCGCGACGTCGACGCGGTGCTGACGACCTCGCAGCCCTGGTGGCCCGCCGACTACGGGCACTACGGGCCGCTCGTGCTCCGGATGGTGTGGCACTGCGCCGGGACGTACCGCGTCGGCGACGGCCGCGGCGGCGCGAGCTGCGGCATGCAGCGCTTCGCGCCGGTGAACAGCTGGCCCGACAACCGCAATCTCGACAAGGCGCGCCGGCTGCTGTGGCCGGTGAAGAAGAAGTACGGACGGAAGATCTCCTGGCCCGACCTGATGGTCTTCGCGGGCAACCGCGCCCTGGAGTCGATGGGTTTCCGCACCTTCGGCTTCGCGGGCGGCCGGGCGGAGATCTGGGAGTCCGACGAGGACGTGTACTGGGGCCCCGAGCGGGTCTGGCTCGGCGACGAACGCCACGGCGGCGTACGGGAGCTGGAGCGGCCGCTGGCCGCCGCGCAGATGGGCCTCATCTACGTCAATCCGGAGGGCCCGAACACCGTCCCGGACCCGCTGACCTCGGCGCGGGACATCCGCGAGACGTTCCGGCGCATGGGGATGGACGACGAGGAGACCGTCGCGCTGATCGCGGGCGGCCACACCTTCGGCAAGACCCATGGCGCGGCCGACCCGGAGGCCTGGCTCGGACCCGAGCCCGAGGGCGCCCCGCTCGACCAGCAGGGCCTGGGCTGGCGGAGCGGCTACGGCACCGGAATGGCCGGTGACGCCATCTCCAGCGGCCTCGAAGGCACGTGGACGCCGACCCCGACCCGCTGGGACAACAGCTTCTTCGAGACCTTGTTCGGCTACGAGTGGGAGCTGGAGCTGAGCCCCGGCGGCCTGTGGCAGTGGATCCCCAAGGACGGCGCCGGGGCCGGTACCGTGCCGGACGCCCACGACCCGGCCGCGACGCACGCCCCGACCATCCTGACGACGGACCTCGCGCTGCGTCTCGACCCGGTCTACGAGCCGATCGCACGGCGCTTCCTGGAGCATCCGGACCAGCTCGCGGATGCCTTCGCCCGGGTGTGGTTCAAGCTGACGCACCTCGACATGGGCCCGATCCAGCGGTACCTCGGGCCGCTGGTCCCCCGCGAGCGGCTGCTGTGGCAGGACCGGGTCCCGGCCGTGGACCACCCGCTCGTCGACGCGGCGGACATCGCCGCGCTCAAGAGCCGGATCCTCGCCTCCGGGCTGTCGATCGGCCGGCTCGTCTCGACGGCGTGGGCGTCGGCCTCGACGTTCCGGGTCAGCGACAAGCGGGGCGGGGCGAACGGCGCCCGCATACGGCTCGCGCCGCAGCGGGACTGGGAGGTCAACGAGCCCGACGCGCTGGCCCGGACGCTGACCACCCTGGAGGGGATCCGGGAATCGTTCGACAGCGCGCAGAGCGGGGGCAAGCGGGTCTCGCTGGCCGACCTCGTCGTGCTCGGCGGGGCCGCCGCCGTCGAGCGGGCCGCCGGGCGCGCGGGCCACGACGTCCGGGTGCCCTTCGTGCCGGGACGTACGGACGCCCCGCAGGAGTGGACCGACGTGGCGTCCTTCGCCGCGCTGGAACCGGCCGCGGACGGGTTCCGCAACTACCTCGGCAAGGGCGGCCCCCGCCTGCCCGCCGAGCATCTGCTGATCGACCGGGCGAACCTGCTGAACCTCAGCGCGCCCGAGACGACCGTCCTGGTGGGCGGCCTGCGGGTGCTGGGCGCCAACCACCGGCAGTCGCCGCTGGGCGTCTTCACCTCGGCGCCGGAGTCGCTGACCAACGACTTCTTCGTGAACCTGCTCGACGTGGACACGACGTGGGAGCCGGTCACTCCCGGCGCGCGGACCTTCGAGGGCCGCGACCGCGCGACCGGAGCGCTCAAGTGGACCGGCAGCCGCGTCGACCTGGTCTTCGGCTCGGACTCCGAGCTGCGCGTGGTGGCGGAGGTCTACGCGAGCGACGACGCGCGGGAGAAGTTCGTACGGGACTTCGTCGCCGCGTGGGACAAGGTCATGAACCTCGACCGCTACGACCTCTGCCGGTCCCAGCGGTCGTAGGAAGCGAACGAGCGGTAGCGATGAGCGGGTGAACGGCAGGCGCCGGCCCGGACTCCCGGTCGCCCTTGTCCGGGTGATCCGTCCGGCGTAGCGTGTTTACGGAAGAATATTTCCATTCTTTTTCGGCGTGATTCGTTCGAGGCGCAGTAAAACGCACAGAAAAGAAGGAGAGGTAAATTCGACCAGCGGTTATCGACGAGGAGAGTGAAGCCCCGATGACGACCACGCGGGAGCGAACCGACCTGCTGGACCAGATCGGGTTGAACGCACAGAACAAAGCGGCGCTGGGCCAGGTACTGGGCACCGGAAGCATCGGCCGCGCCGCCGAAGAGCCGGACGGCCACATGCGGGCCACTATTCGCATCAATCCCGATGAGCTTTCCTGGGATCCCTCCATTCTGGTCATGCCGCATGGAGGAGACATCGAGCTCGAACTCGTCAATGACGACCTGAACACGCACTGCGCGCTTCTGCCGAGCAACGGTGACCGGAAGTTCATCTGGCTGGTGAACCATTCGCGCGGACACGCGCACCTCAACCTCGACGGACCGGGCTACTACTGGTTCGGCTCGCCCACGGGCAATGACGAGGGCCGGGGACTGACCGGGTCCATCGTCGTGCTCGGGGACGCTCCGCCGGAGGCCCGCCTCGACCGTCCGGAACAGCCGCGACCGTAAGGGAAGGAGGCGGAGCGCATGACCGTCGACTACGTGGACGCGGGCGAGGCCGTCGACCAGGGCAACCTGAGCGGCAAGGTCGCGGGCGGAGAGGTCGCGCCGCCGGTGGTGGCCGACGTCGGCTACGAACGCATTCTGCGGGCCCGCGAGGAACCCCAGAACTGGCTCACCTACTACGGCGCCTACAACGGGCAGCGTTTCAGCACGCTGGACCAGATCAACACCGAGACCGTCAAGCACATGGTCCCCGCGTGGGTCTTCCAGGCCGGCACCACCGGTCTGATCGCCGGCGCGTCGACCTACTCCTTCGAGGCCGCCCCGATCGTCGTGGACGGGGTCATGTTCCTGTCCGGCTGGGACGGCTGGGTCTGGGCCCTGAACGCGAAGACGGGCACGGAGATCTGGCGGTACAAGCACGCGGTCCCCTTCGACGTGTCCTTGTGCTGCGGGAACGTGAACCGCGGCGTCGCGGTGGCCCAGGGCAAGGTCTTCTTCGTCACGGCGAACGCCCGGCTGATCGCGCTCGACGCCACCACCGGCAAGCAGGTCTGGTCCAAGACCTACGGCGACGTCCGGGCCGGCGAGAGCGCCACGGTCGCCCCGCTGATCGTGAAGAACATGGTCATCGTGGGCAGTTCGGGCGGCGAGTTCGGCGTGCGCGGTCATCTCGACGCGTTCGACCTGGAGAGCGGCGAGCACCAGTGGCGCTGCTACACCGTGCCGAAGCCCGGGGAGCCGGGTGCGGAGACCTGGCCGGCCGACGGCGAGGCCTGGGCGCGGGGCGGGGCGAACTGCTGGCTCACCGGCACCTTCGACCCCGAGACGAACCTGCTGTACGTGGGCACCGGCAACCCGGCGCCCGACTTCGACGGAGCGGTCCGCGAGGGCGACAACCTGTTCACGGACAGCATCATCGCCGTCGACGTGGACAGCGGTCAGATCCGCTGGTACTACCAGTGCACCCCGCACGACCTGTGGGACTACGACAGCATCGCCGAGTGCATCCTGTTCGAGCAGGGCGGGCGCAAACTGCTGGGCCACTTCGACAAGAACGGCTACTTCTTCGTCCTCGACCGCACGAACGGCGAGCGGGTCTCGATCACTCCCTTCGTGGACCGCATCACCTGGGGAGCGATCACGCGGGACGGCCAGGTGACGGCCAAGCTCTACCCGGACGAGGAGGGCGTCCCGGTCCACTTCTACCCCGGCCCGGCCGGTGCCAAGGAGTGGACGCACGCGTCCTACAGCCCGAAGACCGAGCTGTTCTACGTCCCGGTCCAGGACACCGGTGCCACGGCCACCCGGCGGCGCCGGGAGTTCAAGGAGAGCATCCCCTACTGGGGCGCGGGCGTTCAGGTGGACATCGAGGACATGGCCGGTTCCGTCAGCGCGTTCGACGCGAGCGGCGAGGAAAAGTGGCGCTGGCGCAACGAACTGCCGATGTGCGCCTCGACGTTGGCCACCGGCGGCGACCTGGTGTTCGCCGGGGAGCCCTCCGGTGAGTTCGACGCGCTCGACGCCCGCACCGGGGAGCCGCTGTGGAAGTTCCAGTGCGGCAGCGGCCACCACAGCAGCCCGACCACCTACATGGTCGACGGAAGGCAGTACGTCGCCGTGCCGGTCGGCTGGGGCGGCTGGGCCGAGGGGTTCCTGCCCGGCATGCTCGGCGCGGGGCACGGAAGCGCCCTGTTCGCCTTCGCCCTTCCGGAATCGTCGTAGCGCGTGACCGGAGCCTGCCGCGATGGGGCAGAGAGGAGGTGGATCCATGGAGTGCGAGCTCGCCGTGTGGGAGACACCGGAGTTCGACGAGATCGTGGTCGCGGCCGAGGTGACGATGTACCTCGCCCGGCTGGAGGAGTAGCGGACGTAAGGAGCGGTCCGTCGGGGTGGCGCCGGAACCGATCCGGCGCCACCCGGCACTCGGGCCCTTGGACGTCCCTACGGCGGACGGAGGTGCCGTCATGTTGCTGCGTGTGCTGGGCTCGGCGGCGGGCGGCGGGTCCCCGCAGTGGAACTGCGGCTGCCCGGTGTGCGCCGCGGTCCGTTCGGGGGCCGGTGTCCCGCGCACCCAGTCGTCGGTGGCGGTCAGCGCCGACGGCCGCCGGTGGTTCCTCGTCAACGCCTCTCCCGACGTCCGCGCCCAGATCGAGAGCTTCCCCGGGCTGCGTCCGCGCGAGGACCGTACGACGCCGCTGGAGGCGGTGCTGCTCACCGACGCGGAGCTGGACCACACGCTGGGCCTGCTGATGCTGCGCGAGGCCCACACCCTGCTGCTGTACGCCACCCCGGCGGTGCACAAGACCCTGTGGGACGGCTCGGGGATCCTGCGCACGCTGGAGCACTACTGCCCGGTGGAGTGGCGCTCGGTGATCCCCGGCACGGACTTCCCCCTGGCGGACGGCCTGTCGTGCCGGGCTTTCGACGTGCCCACCACCAAGCACCCCCGGTTCGGCGGCGGCCCGGAACCCGACCGTGTCGTGGGGTACCGGCTGACCGACGAGCGCACCGGCGGAACGCTGGTGTACCTGCCGGCCGTGCAGGCGCTGACCCGGGCGCTGCGCAGGGAGATCGAGGGCTGCCCATGCCTGCTGATCGACGGGACGTGCTGGCGCGACGACGAACTGGTGCGGCTCGGCCTGGCGCGAAAGACGTCCCGGGAGATGGGCCATCTGCCCCTCGACGGACCGGACGGCAGCCTGGCGCAGCTCTCGTCCCTGGGCGTGCGGCGGACGATCTTCGTGCACATGAACAACACCAATCCGGTCCTCCTGGAGGGCACGCCCGAGCGGCGTACCGTGGAGGAGTACGGCATGGAGGTTGCCATGGACGGCCTTGAGGTCCAGGTGTAGTGCCGTGACGACGACGGCCACGGCAGCGAGCGCGGACGGTTTCGTGGAGGCGCTGCGAGCCCACTCGCGGCGGTACCACGACCAGCACCCGTTCCACGTACGGATGAACGCCGGCCGCCTGAGCCGCGAACAGGTCCGGGGCTGGGTCGCGAACCGCTTCTACTACCAGGAGAACATCCCCCGCAAGGACGCCGCGATCCTGTCCAACTGCCCCGACCCGGAGGTCCGCCGCCGCTGGGTCCGGCGCATCCTCGACCATGACGGCACCGCCGCCGGGGAGGGCGGCATCGATGCCTGGCTGCGCCTCGGCGAGGCCGCCGGGCTGGGCCGCGAGGAGCTCCTGGACCACCGGCATCTGGTGCCGGGGGTGCGGTTCGCCGTTGACGCCTATGTGAACTTCGCCCGGACCCGGCCGTGGGTGGAGGCGGTGGCGTCCTCGCTCACCGAGATGTTCGCGCCCGACCTGATGGCCGCGCGGCTGGCCGGGTTCGAGCGATGGTACCCGTGGATCGCCCCCGAGGGCCTCGCCTACTTCCGGGCCCGTCTCGAACAGGCCCCGCGGGACTGCGAACACGCCCTGGAGGTGGTCACCGCCCACTGCGTGACCGCCGAGTCGCGGGCGCGCGCCGTGGACGCGCTGTCGTTCAAGTGCGACGTCCTGTGGAGCCTGATGGACGCCGTCGACCAGGCCTATCCGGAGTGACGATCATGGACGCGACCCCCACCGGAACGCACCGGGCGAGCACCGTCGGGGTGGCCGGCTCGGACCGGCCCCGGCTGGCGCGCCATGCCCGGCTGGGCTTCGACCGGACCAGGCAGCGCCGGATCCTGCTGCACCCCGAGGCGGTAGTGGTGCTGAACGACACCGGTGCGGCGGTCCTCGACCTGTGCGACGGCCGGCGCACCGTCGCCGCGATCGTGAGCGAACTCGGCGGGCGCTACCAGCGCGTTCCCGAGGCCGAGGTACGGCAGTTCCTGTCGCGGCTCGTCGCCCGGCGCTATGTGGAGCTCGGCGAAGGGCGAGGCGAGGGGGCAGGCGAGGGGGCAGGCGATGGCGATGGATAGCCCGTTCGGTCTGCTCGCCGAGCTGACGTACCGCTGCCCGTTGGCGTGCCCGTACTGCTCGAACCCGCTGAACCTGGCCGACTACGGGGACGAGCTGACCACCGAGGAGTGGCTGCGGGTACTGACGGAGGCCGGTGATCTGGGGGTGCTGCAGTGCCATCTGTCCGGCGGCGAACCGCTGCTGCGACGCGACCTGGTGGCGATCGTGGCACACGCCCATGACCTGGGCCTTTACACCAACCTGATCACCAGCGCCCTGGGGTTCTCGCGGGCGAGGGCGGAGGAGCTGCGGGCGGCGGGCCTGGACCATGTGCAGGTCAGCGTCCAGGCCGACGAGCCCGCGATGTCCGACCGGATCGCCGGGGTCCCCTCCTTCCGGCGCAAGGTCGAGGCGATGGGCGTGGTCAAGGAGCTGGGCTGGCCCCTGACCATGAACGTGGTGCTGCACCGGTACAACATCGACCGTGTCGCCGAGGTGCTCGCGCTGGCCGAGGAGGTGGGCGCGGACCGGGTGGAGCTGGCCAACACCCAGTACTACGGCTGGGCCTGGCGCAACCGCGCCGCGCTGCTGCCGAGCCGGTCGCAGCTGGAGGCGGCCGAGGGTGTCGTACGGGCCGCGGGCGCGCGGCTGCGGGACCGGATGGACATCATCTACGTCATCCCGGACTACTACAGCCGCTATCCGAAGCCCTGCATGGGCGGTTGGGCATCACGGCAGCTGACCATCACGCCGAACGGCGACGTCCTTCCGTGTCCGGCCGCCCAGCCGCTGCCCTTGCCGCGGGCCAGTGTGCGCGAGGACCCGCTGGAGCGGATCTGGACCGACGCGCCGGTGATGAACGCGTTCCGGGGGACCGACTGGATGCCGGAGCCCTGCCGCTCCTGTCCCCGGCGGGAGGTGGACTTCGGCGGGTGCCGCTGCCAGGCGTTCCAGCTCACCGGCGACGCGGCGCGCACCGACCCGGTCTGCCATCTGTCGCCCGACCACGAGCTGGTCACCCGGGCGGTCCAGGCCGCCGACTCCCCGCAGGGCGCCGGCCGTCCTCCGCTGGTCCCACGCCCGCACCAGGTGCGTCGACCGGCCGGGCGCGCGGGCCGGCCGCCGAACACGCGCGTGCGCTAGCCGCCGGACACGAGCGGCAGCGCCGCTGCGGCGATGATCAGGGTGACGCCGCTGAGCAGGTCCGAGCGGACGCGGACGAGGCGTGCAGCGGCGCGGCCGAGGCGCAGGCCGAGCAGGGACATCCCGGCCGTGATGAGGCCGAAGGCGGCGGCCGACAGCCAGGGCGAGAGTCCGAGGATCCCGAGGCTCGCCCCGGCGATCAGGTTGTCCAGGCTCAGCGTCAGCGGGATGCCGAACAGGGCCCACGGGTGGTCGAGTTCGTCCGGCTCGGGGTGGCGCAGGGACGAGACGACGAGGTAGAGGCCGTACCCGCCGAGCGCTGCGGCGCCCACCACATCCGCGTAGCCCTCGATCGACTCCCCGATCTCGTGGCCCACCAGCAGCCCGATCAGGGGCATGACCGCGTCCCACAGTCCGAAGGTCCCCGCGACCTGCACCGCGCGTCTCAGCCCGAAGGGGACGGTGCCGAGCACAATCGATACCCGGAAATTGTCGAGACTGAGTACAAAACCCAGGCCCAGCATTTCCCAGATCATGAACGACATGATATCTCGGGCGGCCCACCGGATAAACCCGGCGGGCCGTTCCCGAGCGATATTCACTCAGCGAATTCCGTGATTACCGTTCGCTTTTCGAAGGTGATCCGGTCCCGTCGTTCAGCGCATGGAACCGGTCCTCATGAACCGTGTGTGCCAGGACAGGGACTCCTCCAGCAGGTGCGGGGTGTGGCGGCCGTAGGAGGAGTGCAGGGCGCGGTCGTAGTAGTCCTGGAGGGCAGGCCGGAAATCCGGGTGGGCGCAGTGGTCGATGATGCGGCGGGCACGCTGCTTGGGCGACAGACCGCGCAGGTCGGCGAGGCCCTGTTCGGTGACGATGACGTCCACGTCGTGTTCGGTGTGGTCGACGTGGGACACCATGGGCACGATGGCGGAGATCGCGCCCTGCTTGGCCCGCGAGGGGCTGAGGAAGAAGGAGATCAGACCGTTGCGGGCGAAGTCGCCGGAGCCGCCGATGCCGTTCTGGACGCGGCTGCCCATGACATGGGTGGAGTTGACGTTGCCGTAGATGTCGGCCTCGATCATGCCGTTCATGGCCAGGCAGCCGAGCCTGCGCACGACCTCGGGGTGGTTGCTGATCTCCTGGGGGCGCAGCACGATCTTGTCGCGGTACTCCCCCGCACGGGCGTTGAACCGCTCGGCCGCCTCCGGGCTCAGCGAGAAGGCGGTGGCCGAGACGCCGACCAGTTTGCCGGTGTCGATCAGGTGCAGCATGCCGTCCTGGATGACCTCGGTGTAGGCGGTGAGGTTCTCGAACGGCCCCTCGCCGAGCCCGGCGAGCACGGCGTTGGCGACGTTGCCCACGCCCGACTGCAGCGGAAGCAGGTTCTCCGGGAGACGGCCCCGCTCGACCTCGTGGGCCAGGAAGTCGAGGACGTGCTCGGCGATCCGCTGGGAGGTGTCGTCCGGCGCGGAGAACGGGGTGTTGCGGTCGGGGGCGTCGGTCGGTACGACCGCGATGATCTTCTCGGTGGGGCACCCCAGGTACGGGACGCCGATGCGGTCGGTGGGCCGGATGATGGGGACGGGCGTGCGGTGCGGGGGCAGGGCGGTGCCGTAGTAGATGTCGTGCATGCCCTCCAGCTCGGCCGGCTGGCGGGAGTTGACCTCCAGGATCACGGCGTCCGCGCGCTCGATCCAGGTCTTGTTGTTGCCGACCGAGGAGGACGGGATGAGCCGGCCGTCCTCGGTGATGCCGCTGACCTCGATGACGGCGATGTCCAGCGGCCCGAGGAAGCCCTGCCAGACCGTCTGGGCGACATGCGAGAGGTGCATGTCGAGGTATTCCATCCGCCCCTCGTTGATCTCCCGGCGGGTGGTGGGGTCCGACTGGTAGGGCAGGCGCAGTTCGATGCCCTCGGCCTCGGCGAGCACGCCGTCGAGTTCGGGAGCGGTGGAGGCGCCCGTCCACACGTTGACCCGCATCCGCTCGCCGCGCTCGCTCGCGGCGGCGATGCGGTCGGCGAGGGCCTGGGGCACCGCCTTGGGGTAGCCGGCGCCGGTGAAGCCGCTCATGCCGACCGTCGCGCCGGCCGGGATCAGCGCGGCGGCCTCCTCGGCGGTCATGATCCGGCCGGCCAGCCGCGCGTCCTGGATCCGGGACGCGGCGGGGTGCGCGGCCGGCCTGCCGGCACTCGGCGCCCCGGCGGTCGCACGGGTCGGGTCTTCGGTCAGCATCAGTTCTCCTTGCGCAGCACGAGGCGCAGTGATTCCAGTACGGCGGGGTCGTCGATGGTGGCCGGCACCGGAGCGTCGTCCCCGTTGGCGAGCGAGCGCATGGAGGCGCGCAGGATCTTGCCGGAACGGGTCTTCGGCAGGGCCGCGACCACCGTGACGTCCTTGAGCGCGGCGATCGGGCCGATCCGGTCGCGCACCGCCTGGATGATCTCCCGCTCCAGTCCGCCGGGGTCGCAGGTGGCGGTCGCCTTGAGCACCACGAAGGCGCGCGGCACCTGACCCTTCAGCGCGTCGTACGCCGCGATGACAGCGCATTCGGCGACATCCGGGTGGGAGGCGACGACCTCCTCCATCGCGCCGGTGGACAGCCGGTGCCCGGCGATGTTGATCACGTCGTCCATCCGGCCCATGACGAAGACGTAGCCGTCCTCGTCGCGGTATCCACCGTCGCCGGTGAGGTAGTAACCAGGATAGCGGGACAGGTACGACTCCACGTAGCGCTCGTCGTCGCCCCACAGGGTGGTGAGCGTGCCGGGCGGCAGGGGCAGCCGCAGGGCGATGGCACCCTCCTCGCCCGCGGGGCGGTCGTTGCCCTCGAAGTCGAGGATGCGCAGGTCGTAGCCCGGCATGGGCACGCTGGGCGAGCCCGCCTTGACCTCCATCGGCTCCAGTCCCCGCGGGTTCGCGGCGATCGGCCAGCCCGTCTCGGTCTGCCACCAGTTGTCGATCACGGGCACGCCGAGTGTCGTGCGGGCCCAGTCGTAGGTGTCCGGGTCGAGGCGTTCGCCGGCCAGGAACAGGCAGCGGAAGCTCGCCATGTCGTACCCGGCCATCAGCTCGGCGTGGGGGTCCAGCTTCTTGATCGCGCGCATCGCGGTCGGGGCGGTGAGCATGGCCTTCACACGGTGGTCGGCGATGACCCGCCAGAAGGCGCCCGCGTCCGGGGTGCCGACCGGCTTGCCCTCGTAGAGGACGGTGGTGGCGCCGACGAGGAGGGGGGCGTAGACGATGTACGAGTGCCCGACGACCCAGCCCACGTCGGAGGCGGCCCACCAGACGTCGCCGGGGCCGATGTCGTAGACGTTGGCCATGCTCCAGGCCAGGGCGACCGCGTGCCCGCCGTTGTCGCGCACCACGCCCTTGGGGCGGCCCGTGGTGCCCGAGGTGTACAGGACGTAGAGCGGGTCGGTGGCGTCGAGCGGCTCGCAGTCGGCCGGCGTGGCGGAGGCCATCGCCTCGTCCCAGTCGACGTCGCGCAGGGACAGCTCGGCCTGCACCTCGGGGCGCTGGAGGATCACGCTGATGTCCGGCGCGTACTGGGCCAGCAGCAGCGCCTGGTCGAGCAGGGGCTTGTAGGGGATGACGCGGCTGCCCTCGATGCCGCAGGACGCGGACACCACGACCTTGGGGCGGGCGTCGTCGATGCGCAGGGCGAGTTCCCGCGGTGCGAATCCGCCGAAGACGACGGAGTGGACCGCGCCGAGGCGCGCGCAGGCCAGCATGGCGACGACCGCCTCGGGCACCATCGGCATGTAGATGACCACGCGGTCGCCCCGGCCGACGCCGAGGCCCCGCAGCACGCCCGCGAACCGGGCGGTGAGCCGCAGGAGCTCGTCGTAGGTGTACTCGGCCGTGGTGCCGGTGACGGGGCTGTCGTAGATCAGCGCCGTGCGGTCACCGTGGCCCGCGGCGACATGCCGGTCCAGGGCGTTGAAACAGGTGTTGATCCTTCCGTCCGGAAACCACCGGTACAGAGGTGCCCGTGCGTCGTCCAGGACGCTCGACGGTTCCTCGTACCAGGTGAGCGCGGTGGCGGCATCGCCCCAGAAGCCCTCAGGGTCGGTGATGCTGCGCTGGTACTGCTCGCTGTAGACGCCCATGTGCGTCGTCACTCCTCGGGGTAGCACGCGTGGACAGCCCGCCTGTCCTGCGGAGGGAGCGCGACCTGCCGCTCCAGGATGCTCGGCGGCTCGGCGTCGCACCCGGGTACCTCGGCCGGTGACAGGCATCATCGGGCCGAGGCGCAGGTCGTACCACCTCCATATGGAGACCCTCCTCGCGTTTTCGCCAGTCTGAGTGCGACAGTGTTCACATGAGCAGGAACACGCGGGAGCCTCGCGGTGCGGGCCGAGTCGACTGGGAACCCTCCCACCTGGTCGCGCTGCTGGACCGCAGGGTCGCCCTTCGGGAGGCGGCACGCCAGGTCTGCGCGCTGACCGGCGCCGATGTCGCGCTGATCGGCGAGATGGAGGACACGGGCGTCGCGGTGGTGCGGTCCTGGGCCGGCACCCACCACACCGGACTGCACAATCTCGTCGTCCCCACCGGGCTCGGTCTGGGCGGCAAGGTGCTCGCCACGAACCGCCCCTGCCGTGTCCACGACTACGCGCGCTCCCGCAGCATCACCCATGAGTTCGACGACCCGATCAACGCGGAGGGCATCCGGGCCATGCTCGGTGTGCCGATCCAGCGCGGCGACGAGGTGCTGGGGATGGTCTACGCCGCCTACCGCGACCCCGGGGACTTCGGCACCCGCGCCACGGCCGCGCTCACCCGGATAGCCGACGCCACGGCGCTCTCCCTCGCGGTCGCCGAACTGGCGGACGCCCGGCGCGAGGCGGACACCCTCGCGGAGCGGCGCCGGATCGCCGTCGCGCTGCACGACTCGGTGGGGGCGATGCTCTTCACCGTCGGCGCGCAGGTACGGGATCTGCGGTCCGACGGCGACACCACGCCCGAGCTGGCCGAGCGGCTCGGCACGGTCGAGCGGGGGCTCGCGGAGGCGTCCACGGCGCTGCGCCGGTCGCTGGCCGCCCTCAGCGACCTGCCCGCCGGCCGTTCGCTCGCCGCCACCGTGACCGCCGACTGCGCGGCGTTCGAGGAACGGACCGGGGTCACCGCTCGCGCGATCACCCTCACCCCCCTGCCCGAGCCGGACCCCGCCCGGTTCCGTATCCTGCTCGGCGCGATACGCGAGGCCCTGCTGAACGTCGAGAAGCACGCCCGGGCCGCGTCCGTCGTCGTGACCCTCATGGCGGCCGACGGGGAGCTGACCGCGGTGGTGTCCGACGACGGCGTGGGCCTCGCCGGGTCCCTGACACCATCGGTCGGCGGCATCGGGCTGGGGGCCGTGCGCGAGCGCCTGGAACGACTGGGAGGAGACGTGCAGGTCGTGGAGAACGACGACGCCGGGGTCACCGTACGGATCCGGATGCCGCTGCGGTGACCGCTTCCCGTTCCCGGCAGCCGGTCCGGGTCCTCGTGGCCGACGACCACCCGGTGGTGTGCGACGGCGTGAAGCTCCTCGTCCGCCACGACCGGCGGATCGACCTGGTCGGCAGCGCGCAGACCGGCGCGGAGGCCGTACGACAGGCCGTGGCGCTGCGTCCCGACGTCGTGCTCCTCGACCTCCGGCTCCCCGACATGCTCGCCCCCGAGGTCATCGACCGCCTCCACGAGGAGGCTCCCGGCGTGCGGGTCCTGCTCTTCACCGCGTACGGCGACCACGCGGGGGTCCGCACGGCCCTCGACCACGGCGCCGACGGCTGCCTCCTCAAGGACGCCGCGACACCGGACCTGACGACGGCCCTGCACAAGGTCGCCGCCGGCACCCCCGTCCTCGATCCCCGCCTCTCCGCCCCCGACGACGCCGACCTGCGCCGCCACCTCCAGGAGGCCGGCATCACGCGCCGCGAGTACGACGTGCTCCGCCTGGTCGCCATGGGCCGCACGAACCCGGAGATCGCCGCGGAACTCAACCTGGCGCGGAACACCGTGAAGACGTATCTGCAGGCGGCGATGCACAAGCTCGGGGCGCGCAACCGGGTGGAGGCGATCGCGAAGGCCGGGGAGGCGAGACTGTTGTGAGGCGCGGGAACGCGCTGCGCGGCCTCGGCGTCCGGATTCGCTGATCAAGGTTCATGACAACGTGACTAATGTGACCGGGTGACGGAATTCAGCTTTCTGGATGACACCACGGCCTGGCGGAAGGACCGCGAGCGTCGGCTCGTCGCCTCCTACTCGGCGGCCGGGCTCGGGGCGGCCGCGGCCGAGAGGTACGTGGACAAGGGCCGCGCCCTCGTGGGCGACTGGACGGTCGCCGGGATCATGGACGCCGGGGTCCGGGTGGGGTTCGTGGCCGTGAGCGTGGCAGAGGACAAGGGGGTGCTCGCGGGGCGTATCGGGGATCTGCACATCGACGCGGACCACGCCGGACGGGGGCATGAGCAGGCCGCTCGGGAGTGGGCGCAGGCATGGTGCGCAAAGCGGGGCGCGCGCCGGGTGGGTGTCCGGCTCGTCGATCCCGCCATGGCCGAGGTGTTCGCCGGTTACGACGTCCACGGGCAGGTCAGGGCGCGGCGCGTCGAGGCCCCGCCGGAGCCGCTCGGCGGGGTCACCGCGCGGCCGATGACACAGGACGAGTACGCCGACTGGCTCGCCCCTGAGAAGCACAGCTATGTCGGCGACATCGTCCGGTCGGGTGCCATGAGCCACGAGGATGCCGTACGCAAGTCGGACGACGACTTCACCGCGCTGCTTCCCGAGGGGCTGGCGACACCGGAGCACACCTTCCTCGTACTGGAGGCGGCGGGCGAGCCGATCGGCACGGAGTGGCTCAGGCACGCGTACCTGCCCGGGGTCACCTACGTGTACTCGCTGCACGTCCACGAGGAACACCGCGGCAAGGGCCACGGGCGGGCCGCGATGGCCGTCGGCGAGCGGACCACGTTCGCGGCCGGTGACGCGGCGCTGATGTTCACGGTGTGGGGCGGCAACGAGGTGGCCATGAACCTGTACACGAGCGCGGGGTACCGGGTCGTGGAGGAGGACCGTTCCGTCGAACTGCCCTGACGGATCGGGCGGCGGGCCGTCCGCGCACCGCGGATCATGCGCCGGAACGCAGAGCACGGCCGGCCCCGGTATGCGCCCAGGTGCGCCGCCGGAAGGGACTCATGGCCCCACCCCGCGCCGATTCCGGTCCCGGGCGGCCCGCCGCGGAGGTCCCTTCGCCCCTGTCCGCGCGACCCCCGCCGGAGGCACCGTCGGAGTCGAAGGGGTCGGCACGAGGCGGAGGTCTCCTTGATGAGCGGCTTGATGAGCGGCAGACGGCATCTGTGGCGGTGGCGGCGCAATCCGCTGCGCCGGCGCGAGGACGTCGTGGAGGCATGGATCGTACTGGCCGTGTGGGTGCTCGTGGCGGTGGTCGGTGCCGTCGCCGCGCCGCTGGCGTTCCGCGCCGCCGAGCACCGGTTCGCGGAGCAGCGCGCCCACCGGCATCCCGTACGGGCGGTCCTGATGGACGACGCGCCCCACGGCGTCACCGCGGAGTGGTCGGCGGACGGGCGGGTCCAGGACGCGGTGCGCTGGGTGGCGCCGGACGGCACGTCCCGTACCGGGCGCACGCTGGTGGACCCGAGTCTCCCGGCGGGCGCGACGGTGCCGCTGTGGCAGGACGACCGGGGCCGGCTCGTCACCACGGCGCCCACGAAGCCCGGCGAAGGACGCGTCGAGGCGGGCTTCCTCGCCGTCGGCGCCGCGCTGGCCGCCGCGGCTCCGCTGCTGGGCGCGGGCGCCTTCGCACGGGCGCGGCTGGACCGGCGTCGTCTGGCCCTGTGGGATCGGGAATGGGACCTGGTGGGGCCTCGGTGAGGAGCGTCCCTGCCAGCCGTCGCCCCGGTGCCGGCGAACACCGGGGCCCGGTCGTCAGCTGTGCGGGACGACCGCGACCGGGGCGGCGATGTGGTGCAGGGCGGAGTGCAGGACGTGGCCGAGGTGGAATCCGAAGGTACGGCTGCGGATGCGGCGGCCGACGGCCACGAGGGAGGCGTCGCGGGAGTGGTTGACGAGGACCTGCGCGGCGCTTCCGCAGCGGCTCGCCTCGATCACCTCGACGTCCGGGAACTTCTGCCGCCAGGGCCGCAGCACCTTGCCCAGGAGAACGGCCTGACCGCGCTGTAGGTCGTTGTAGAGTTCGGCGTCTCCGTAGAAGCGGTAGAAGGAGGTCGGCGGCTCGGGCCAGGCGTGCACGGCACGCAGCGGGACCTTGCGGCGCGCGGCGGCGTCGAAGGCGAACTCCAGCAGTGCGTCGGCCGGTTCCTCGATGTCGAGGCCGAGCACGACGGGGAGGGAAGGGAGGGAAGGCCCCTCGTCGGACGCTTCGGACGGCGCGCCCGCCGTCTGCGACTCCTCTCCCGCCCGCACGAGCACCACCGGGCGCTCGGCGCGGGCCACGACGGCGAGGCTCACCGAGCCGACCAGGAACCCGCCGAGCCTCCCGAGCCCCCGGGAGCCCAGCACCAGCAGCTCCGCGTCCCCCGCCGCCTCGCACAGCACGTCGGCCACGGTCCCCGTGAGCTGCGCGGTGGTCACCTCGACGTCCGGATGCCGCGTCCGGATGCCGGCGGCGGCCTCCTCGGCCATCCGCTCGGCCCAGCGCCGGTAGCTGTCGACGTCGAACAGCGGAGTCCGTGCCGCCATTCTCGGCGTGGGCTCCTGGACGTACACGATCTTCAGGGGCAGGTCGCGCAACAACGCCTCGCGGGCCGCCCATTCGGCTGCGGTCCGGCTTTCGGGCGAGTCGTCGATGCCTGCGGTGACGGTTCGGGACATGGTCCGCGCCTCCGGGGTGAGTTCCGGCACCGGCGTGATGCCGCCGACGTCAGGGCCCGGTGAGGAGGTTCTTCACCTCGACCACGTCGGTGATCCTCTCGACCTCCGCCAGCAGGCGCTGCGATGTCGCCGCGGGCATCCGTCCGGTCAGTTCCACGATGCCGTCATGCACGGCCACCTGCACGGCGTCCCGCTCGCCCGGCGGGCAGCAGGCTCGCACCACGGCCTCCACGTCCGCCCTGATACCGGCGTCGTCCCTGATGAGCGCCTGGAGCAGGGCGTCCCTGCGCACGACGCCGACCAGCCGCCCCCTGCGGTCGGTGACCGGCATCCGCTTCAGCCGGGACAGCGCGGCGAGCCACGCGGCCTCGGCGACGGTCGCGTCCGGCAGCACCGTGATCGCGGGGCTGGTCATCAGGTCGGCTGCCGTCTCGCCGCGGGCCTTGCCGTGCACCCGGCGCTCGCGCAGCCTGCCGACGGGTCCGGGCCGGTGACCGGACGCCTCGAAGGCGACCTTGGCCAGCAGGTCGGACTCCGATACGACGCCGATCACCTGGTCCTCCTCGTCGATCACCGGCAACGCACCCGCCTGCTCACGGGCCAGCACCCGGGCGATGTCGCGGTACGGCAGGTCGGCGCGCACATACCCGGCCGGTACGTCCATCACCTCGCGCACCACGAGCCGGCCGGTCCCGGGCGGGGCCATGGGCCGCTTCGGCGCCGCCGGCGCGCCCTCCTCGGCCGCGTGTCCGGCCGCGGCCGTGGCGACGGCACCCAGGTAGCGGAGCAGCACATCCTGCCGGGCCGCTTCACCGGGACTCCAGCGACGGCCCGGCGCCTCCCGGCGGGCATCGGTCTGGGCGGAGAGATTCTCGTGCGCTTCCACGGCGGCCTCCTCGGTCCATCGGCTGCCTACTGTCCCAGTCTCGCGCGCCCGCGGCCCGTGCCAAGAGCCGAACGGCCCTGGGGGCCGACCGACGACCGTGCGGGGCGGGGCGGGAGCGGTGAGACTGAAGGGGCAGCCGACCGGCAGGAGGCCGCCGATGACCCTGCGGGACTTCCTGGAACGGTTCCGTCCGAGGGGTACGCCGGGAGCGTCCGCCGCCGGCGTACCCGCCGACCGCACGGCGGAGCGCACGGCGGAACTGGAGCCCGCCCTCGCCCGGCTGGCGGATGCCCAGGAACAGGCGGCGCGGATCCGGGCCGACGCGCAGGAGGCCGCCGCGGCCCTGCGCCGGGACGCCGCGCGCGCGGCGGAGCGTGTCGTGGCCGCCGCCCGGGAGCGGGCTCCCGCGGTGCGCCGGCAGGCGGCCGAACCCGTGGTGCGGGAGGCGCGCCGGGAGGCCGACGCCCTGCGCGCCGCCGGGGAGCGCACCGCCGCGGAGATCCGCGCGCGGGCGGCGGAGCGCATGCCGGCCCTGGTGGATCTCGCGGTGGCCGACGCGCTGCGCCCGGCGGGCGGGTCACGAGGGGCCCCATGAGCGCCGGCTGGGTCGCCGCGGCGGTGCGGGCCCGGGAACTCGCCGGCAAGTGTCCGGGGCCGGACAGTGCCCGGGAGATCGCGCGCGGCCCGGCCCTGGGCGACGCCCTGCGGCTCCTGGCACCGACGCCGTACGGGCGGTACGCGCGCACGGCGGTGGACCTGCCCGGGGCGCAGCGGGCCGTGGCCGCCACGGCCCTGTGGCAGCTGCGGGTGCTGGCCGGATGGCTGCCGCCGGGCGGTGCCCGGCTGCTGGTTCCGCTGGCCGCCGGGTTCGAGATCGCCAACGTGGCGGCCCTGCTGCCCGCACCGGACGGCCGTCCCGACAGGGCCCCGGAGCCGTACCGGCTGGGGGCGCTGGAGACCGCCTGGCGGAGCCTGGAGCGTGCGGGGACGCCCACGGAGCTGCGGGCGGCGCTCGCCGCCTCGCCCTGGGGCGACCCGGGGGCCGACACGCCCTGGGCCCTGGTCACGGGCATGCGGATGGCCGCCGCCCGGCGCACCGCTGCCGCCGTACCGGCCGCACGGCGCTGGGCGCGGGGGCGCGCGGCGCTGCTGGCGGCGCGTGAACGGTTCGTGCACGGCCGCTCGCTGCCGGCGCCCGTACGGCGCGACGCGGCACGGCTGCTCGGGCCCCGGGCGTCGGACGCCGCCTCCTACCAGGACTTCCGCGACCGCCTGGGGCCATCGGCTCGCTGGGTGCTGGCGGGCGTCGAGGAGCCGGACACGCTGTGGCGGGCCGAGACCCGTTGGTGGCGGACGGTGCGCGCCGAGGGCGCGGCGCTCCTGCGGGAGGGCCGCCACGGGCCCGGGGTGGTCGTCGGCGCGGTCGCCGTGCTGTCCGTGGACGCCTGGCTGGTGCGGGCGGCTCTGGAGTCGGCGGCCCGCGGCGGCCGGGCCCGGGAGGCGTTCGATGCCCTGGTCTGAGGCGATGGCACCGGTCCGGATGCGCCGCGTGGCGGTGGTCGTGCCGCGGACCGCTCTGCGGGACGCGCTGGTGCGGATCGCGGAGGAGGGCTGCGTGGAGCTGGACCGCGCCGAGGAGTCCGCCCCGGGGGCGGCGGGCGCCCGGCTCCAGCGGGTACGGGGGCGGGGTGCGGGGGCCGAGAACGCCGCCCCGGCCGTCCTGGCCGCCGCCGCCCCCGACCTCGATCTCCTCGAACAGCGGGGCGACGCGGCCCTGCTGGCGGGCGAGGCCCAGTTGGAGGAGCGGGTGGCCGCCGCCGTGCACAGGGGGGAGGTCGCCGCGCTGGCCGGGTGGTGCCCGGCCGCCGAGGTGGCCCGGGTCGCGCGACGGCTGGCCGAGGTGGGCGGTGCGCTGCTGCCCCTGCCGTCGCCGCGCGGCACCGATCCCCCGACCCAGCTGCGGCCGCACCGGACCGCGTCCTTCACCCCACTGGTGACGACGTACGGCACCCCTGCGTACGCGGACCTCGATCCGTCGTGGCCCGCGGGGCTCACCTATGTCGCGATGTTCGGAATCATGTTCGGCGACGTGGGGCACGGGGCGCTGCTGCTGCTCGGCGCCCTCGCACTGCGCCTCGGCCGGCCCCGCCGGCTGGCCCGGCTGGGACGGCTGTGGCCCTTCCTGGCGGGCGCGGGTGTCGCCTCGATGCTCGCGGGCGCCGCCTACGGCGAGTTCTTCGGGCCGACGGGGCTGCTGCCGGTGCTGTGGCTGAGTCCGACGGCCGAGCCCGCGCGGCTGCTGGCCGCCGCGGTGGTCCTCGGCGCGGGTCTGCTGGCCCTCGCGCATGCCTCGGGAGCCGTGAACCGGGTGCGGGAAAGCGGCTGGGGCGCGGGACTGTGCGCGGCCTCCGGCGGTGCCGGGCTGCTGTTCTACCTGGGGCTGGCGTCGGCCGCGGGCGCCCTCGTCCTGCACCGGACGGCCCTGTCCATGGCCGGTGCCGCGCTCGCGGCGGCGGGGCTGGCGCTGGTGGCGGTCGGGCTGTACCGGGCCACGGCGGGCGGCGGCGGGGGACTCGCCGAGACGGTGGTACAGCTGTTCGACATCGTCATACGCGCGGGCACCAACACGCTGTCCTTCGCCCGGCTCGCGGCCTTCGGGCTCACGCACGCCGCGCTGGCCGGCCTGGTGTGGCGCGGCACCGCGGCACTGGCGGGGCGGGGTGGCGCCGCGGTCGCGGGCGCCGTCCTGCTGTTCGTCGTGGGTACGGCCGTCACCTTCGCCCTGGAGGCGCTGGTGGCCGGTGTGCAGGCCCTGCGGCTGGAGTTCTACGAGCTGTTCTCCCGGCTCTTCGGCGCGGAGGGCCGCCCGTTCCGTCCCTGGCGGGTTCCCCCGGCGGAATCCGCCGACCCCGCTGCGAAGGTGGTCCCATGCTCACCTGGCTGATCGTGCTGCCGGTCCTGGTAGCGGTCCTCGGCGCCGTCCGGTTGCTGCGCCGGCGCCGCACCGGACATGCCTTCCGCTGGCTCCTGGCCACGAACCTCGCCCTGCTGGGGGGTGCCCTGGTCGTCCTGGGCGCGGCGCTCACGGGGCCGGCCAGTGCCTCGGCGCAGGCCGCCGCGGGCGGCGGGGCCAACGGGTCCGCCCTGATCGGGGCGGCCATCGCGGTGGCCGGCGCGTCGATCGGGGCCGCGATCGCCGTCGCGTACACGGGCGCCGCGGCGCTGGCCGCGCTGAGCGAACGGCCGGAGATCTTCGGCCGGGCGATGGTGGTCGTCGGCCTGGCGGAGGGCATCGCCGTGTACGGGCTGGTGGTCGCGATCCTGCTCATCGGGAAGGCTTGACGATGGGCACCGTCGCCGCCATCGGCGCCCGCGTCGCCGTGGGCGGGCTGGCCCTGGCCGGGGTCGAGGTCCGCGTCGCCGAGGACGCGGACGCGGTACGCCGGGCCTGGCGGACGCTGCCCGGCACGGTCGCCCTGGTCGTCCTCACGCCCGAGGCGGCCGACGCGCTGGGCGCCGAGACGACGACGCCGGCGCCGAACCGGCCCATGACGGTGGTGATGTCCGCATGAACGCCCCCGCGCTCCGCGCCCGGCCACGGCACCCGGCGTGCGCCGGCACCCGCGACCGCAGGCACCCCCTCGCCGACGGTGCCCCCCGCACGGCCACACCCCCGCGCGCCCCGACCCCGCCACCTCTCCCCCAGCCCGCGCACACGAGTCGCCCGAAGGCCCGCGCCGCCCGCCGGACCCGGCTCGCCCCGTCCGGCTCCCCGGCCCGGCCGTGCCCGTCGAGCCGTTCGGCGCCGCGGCTCCGTGCCACGCCCCGAGCGCGGTGATCCCTTCGTGAGCGCGCCCGTGGACGCCCTGGACCCGGTCCGGGCCGAGCTGTTGCGTGCGGCGCGTGCCTCGGCCGACGCCGTTCTGGAGCGCGCGCGGGACGATGCCGACGCCACCCTGCGCGGGGCGCGCGCCACGGCCGACGCGGTGCTGGCGCGGGCCCGGGAGCTCGGGGCGGCCGACGGTGCGGCCGGGGCGGCACGGGAGCGGGTCCGCGCGGCGCAGGACGCCTGGGCGGCGGAGCTCGCGGCGCGCGCCGAGGTCTACGCCGCGTTGAGGGACGCGGTCCGCGCGGGTGTGCGGCGAGCCCTTGCGAACGACGCGGCCGCGTCGTCGGCCGTCGCGGCCGCGGCACGGGACGCGCTGGGGCCGCGGGCCCGGGTCACGGCCGCCGCGGAGGGCGGCGTGACGGCCGATGCGCCCGGCCGCCGCGTCGACCTGTCGGCCGACGCCCTCGCCGACCGTGCCCTGGACCGGCTGGGGGTGCGCGCCGCGACGCTCTGGGAGCCGTCGTGACCGCCGCCGGCCCCCCGGTACCGGACCCCGGGGCGGGCCGCTCCCGGATCCTGCGCGTGTCCGGCCCCCTCGTGGAGGTCGTCTGTCCCGCCGACGTCGCCATGCACGACCTGGTCGCGCTGGGCACGGACCGGCTGCCGGGCGAGGTCGTCGCCATCGACGGCGACACGGCGACCGTCCAGGCGTACGAGTACACCGGCGGGCTGGCCCCCGGGCACCCGGCCGAGCCACTGGGGACGCCGTTGTCGGTGCGGCTGTCGCCGGAACTGCTCGGCGGTGTCTTCGACGGTCTGCTGCGTCCGCTGGCCGACAGCGGTGATCTGCTCACGTCGAACGGTCCTCCGGCCGGTACGTCCCGGCGGCCGTCCTGGCCGTTCACTCCGCGGGTGACGCGAGGGACCGGGGTGGCGGCCGGTGAGGTCCTCGGGGAGATCGGCGCGCGGGTTCCGCTGCGGCTGCTGGTGCCGCCGGGCCTGGCGGGCGAGGTGGGGTGGATCGCGCCGGCGGGCGAGCACTCCTCGGACGCCGTGGTCGCCGAGGTCGGCGGGCAGGAGGTGCGGATGGCGCAGCCCTGGCCGGTGCGCAGGCCGCGCCCGGTCGCGCGGCGGGTGCCGGCCGGGGTGCCCCTGAACACCGGTCAGCGCGCCGTCGACCTGCTCTTCCCCGTCGCCCGGGGCAGCACGGTCGCCGTCCCCGGTGGTTTCGGCACCGGCAAGACCATGCTGTTGCAGCAGATCGCCAAGTGGTGCGACGCGGACGTGATCGTCTATGTCGGCTGCGGCGAGCGCGGCAACGAGATGGCGGACGTCATCGAGGAGCTGGGAGCACTGACCGATCCGCGGACCGGGGGCCGGCTGGCGGACCGGACCGTGACGATCGCGAACACCTCGAACATGCCGATGATGGCCCGCGAGGCGAGCGTGCACACGGGGGCGACGGTCGCCGAGTACTTCCGCGACATGGGTCTCCACGTCGTCCTGATCGCAGACTCGACCTCCCGCTGGGCGGAGGCGCTGCGCGAGTTCGCCTCCCGCATGGGCGAACTCCCCGCGGAGGAGGGCTATCCGGCCGGTCTCGCCTCGCAGCTCGCCGCGTTCTACGAGCGGGCGGCGGCGGTCCGCACCCTGGGCGGCGCCGACGGGTCGGTCACGGTGATCGGCGCGGTGTCCCCGCCGGGCGGCGACCGCACCGAGCCGGTCACCGCGCACACCGAACGGTTCGTGCGCTGCCTGTGGAGCCTGGACCGCGATCTCGCCTACGCACGGCACTACCCGGCCGTGTCCTGGTCCGAGTCCTTCTCCCGGGACGCCCCCGCGCTGGCCGCCGCACACGCGCGGGGCGGCGACCCGGAGTGGGCCGAGCGGCGCGGGCGCGTGGCGCGGCAGCTGGCGCAGGCCGACCGGCTCGCCGATCTGGTGGAGCTGGTCGGCATCACCGCGCTGCCGCCCCGGGAGCGGGTCGACGTACTCGCCGGGCGGCTGCTGCGGGAGGCCGCGATCCAGCAGAACGCGCTGAGCCCGGCGGACGCCTACAGCACCCCCGAGAAGACCGCGGCCCTGGTGGAGGCCGTACTGACCGTGATCGACCGCTGTCTGGAGCTGGTGGAGGCCGGTACGGCCGCGGACGCCGTCGAGGCGGTCGACTTCACCCCGCTGCTGCGGGCGCGTGAGACGGCGGCCCCGGCCGAGACCGCCCCGGTGACGGCGGCCCGCGACGCCGTGCTGGCCCGGCTGAAGGAGACCGCATGAGGACGTCCCGGCCCGGGGAGGCGGCATGACACCGGACCGAGGAGCGGGCACGGCCGGTCCCGCGCCGATCGAGTTCACGAACGTCCGTGAGCTGCGCGGCCCGCTGGTGGTCGTCGAAGGGGTGAGCGGTGTCGGCTGGGACGAGTTCGCCACGATCGTCCTCGACTCCGGTGAGCGGCGGCACGGGCTGGTGCTGGACGTGGACCGCGACCTGGCGGTGGTGCAGGTCCTGGAGGACACGGCCGGGATGAACCGCACCGGCACCCGGGTCGCCTTCTCCGGGTCGCCGCTGCGGATCCCCGTGGGCACCGGTTGGCTGGGCCGGGTGTGCAACGGGCGGGGGGAGGCGGCCGACGGCGGCCCCCCGGTGCTGGGCGGCTCCTACGCGGCGGTCGGCGGCGCGCCGATCAATCCGGTGCGCCGGGAACCGCCCAACGAGCCGGTGCTCACCGGCGTGAGCGCCGTGGACGTGCTGACCACGCTGGTGCGGGGCCAGAAGCTGCCGGTGTTCTCCGCGGCCGGGCTGCCGCACCTGGAACTCGCGGTGCAGATCGCCGACCAGGCTACCTGCGGGGGCGAGCCGTTCGCCGTCGTGTTCGCCGGGATGGGGCTCACGCACGCCGACACGGCGTTCGTACGGGACGCGCTCGCCGCGCGTTCCGCCGCCCGGGAGCTGGTGCTGTTCGTCAACACCGCCGACGACCCGGTGATCGAACGGATGCTCACCCCGCGGCTGGCCCTGACCGTCGCCGAGCACCTCGCGTTCGCCGAGGGCCGCCACGTCCTGGTGGTGATGACGGACATGACGGCCTACGCGGAGGCGCTGCGCGAGGTGTCCGCCGCGCGCGGTGAGATCCCGGCCCGGCGCGCCTACCCCGGCTATCTCTACAGCGACCTCGCCTCCCTCTACGAGCGCTGCGGCAGGATCAGGGGGCGGCCGGGCTCGGTCACCGTCCTGCCCGTGCTCACGATGCCCGGGGGCGACATCACCCACCCGGTGCCCGATCTGACCGGCTACATCACGGAGGGCCAGATCGTGCTGTCCGCCGACGTCCAGGCCGCCGGTGCCTATCCGCCCGTGGATCCACTCGCCTCGCTGTCGCGGTTGATGCGCAAGGGCACCGGACCCGGGCTGACCCGTGCCGACCATCCGGCCCTCGCGGCCCAGCTGATCGCCGCGCTGGCCCGCTCCCGGCAGGTGGCGGAGCTCGCCGATCTCGTCGGCCGGTCCGCGCTGAGCCCCGCCGACCTGCGCCATCTGGAGCTGGAGGACGCCTTCCACAGCCGGTTCCTCACGCAGGGCACCGACGAGAACCGGTCCCTGGAGGACTCCCTGGACCGGGCCTGGGAGGTGCTGCTGACCCTGCCGCGCAGCCAGCTCGGCATGATCCCGGCCGAGCTTCTCGACGCGCACGCCGCGTCGGCGGACGAGGAACCGCGGTGAGCCCGCGTGCGCGGCGGGCCCCGGCCGGACGGGCCGGACGGCTGCGGCTGCGCCGCAGTCTCGCCACGGCCACGCGCGCGGCGGACCTGCTCGAACGCAAACTCCGGCTGCTGTCGGACCGCGAGCACACGGCGCGGCGGGCCGCACGGGAAGCGGAGCGGGTGTGGCGGGAGCGGCTGGCCGACGCCGAGACCTGGCTGGTGCGCGGGGTCCTGCTCGGCGGCGAGAGCGCGCTGTCCGCGTCCGCGCCCGCGGACCGGGCACGCGTCGACGTCCGCTGGGCCGTGCTCATGGGCGTGCGCCACCCGGCGGCGGTGGACTGGACGGACCCGGTCCGCACCCCGGCGGAGCCGACCGCGCCCAACACCGCGCTCGCGCACGCCGAGACGGCGTACCGTGCCGCCGTCCGCGCCGCCGCGGAACTCGCCGTGCACCAGACGGCCGCCGACCTGCTGGCCGCCGAGACCGGGCGGACCCGGCAACGGGTCCGCGCCCTGCGCCGCCACTGGATCCCCCGGCTGCGGGACGAGCTGGCCGCCCTGGAGCTGGCACTGGAGGAATCCGAACACGAGGAGGCGGTACGACGCCGCTGGGCCGCCACCCGCGCGGGCGGGTGACACCGGTGCCCGGGGCGCCGACGGCGAGCCCGCCGTGGACCGCGCCGGCCGACGTCCGGGACCGAACGCGCCGGCGGCCGGCCGAGCACGGAACACGCCGACCGCACACCCGGGACCAGAAGCTCCCACGGCGGGCCCGCCACGAAGCGGTCCGACACCGGGCCGGGACCGGACCGGACACACGGACGGCGGGCCCGGTGCCGGGCCCGCCGCTCGCCGTGGCCGCTGTTCAGCCGCCGTGCCGGATCTCCACGTGCTTCGCCTCCTGCTTCTCCGTACCCAGGCCCACGCTGACCGTCAGCATGCCGTCGGTGTAGTCGGCCTTGACGTCGTCCTCGTCGGCGCCGGGCGGCAGCGACACACTGCGGCTCATGGAGCCGTACCGGATCTCGCTGTGGTTCTTCGTGATGTCCTTCTCGCTGCGTTCGGCCCGGATCGTCAGCACGCCGTCGCCGATGAGGACGTCTATGTCCTCGGGCGCCATGCCCGGGAGCTCCGCCCGCATCACGTAGCGGTCGTCCTGCGTGTAGTCCTCGATCCTGACCGTGTACAGATCACCCATCGTCGGCATCGCGAACCGTGCCGGAAGGTTCTCGAACCAGTCCGGGATCTCCGGGAACGCGAACCTCTGCCTGCGGGCCAGTGTGGTCATCGCCGTACCTCCTCGGCTCTCGTGCTGTCCGCGGACACCTTCCAGTCCACCGCGCGGGCCCCTCTGCCGCTGAGGCCGAACAGCCCATACCCCGGGCCCTGAGGTCCCTTTCGTCCCGATTCCCCGACGTCGTGCCGTTGGGCCGCTCCGGGGGGCCGACGGTCCCCTGGCAAGGCCCACGGTTCCGGGCTTTCATGGAAGTCGCGGCGGCGCTCCGCCGCAGGGAGGAGAAAAGGACGATGTCCGCTCCCGTACCCGCGAGCAAGGACGACCCGGGCGCCCGGAACACCGGTCCCGGACGCCGGCCGATCGTGGTCGGCGTCGATCCCGACCGCGCCCATCGCATGGCGCCGGCCTGGGCGGCGGACGAGGCGAGCCGCCGTCGGCTGCCACTGCGCCTGGTCCATGTCGAGGGCGTACCGACGCCCGGCGATCGCAAAGAGGCCGTCCCGCCCTCCTGGGAGGGGTGGAACGCGGCGCTGCACGAGGCCGGGAGACAGGTGCTGGAGGAGGCCGCCGAGTTCGTCACGGCCCGGCATCCGGAACTGGAGGTGGACACGCTGCTCGCCGAGGGCGACCCGGTGTGGACACTGTGCGAGCAGAGCCGCGACGCCAGCTCCCTCGTCCTCGGCTCACGGCACCTGAGCCGCCGCCGGGAGGTGTTCGGATCCGCGTCCATCGCCCTGCCGGTGATGGCCCGTACGCACTGCCCGCTGGTGGTCGTGCCCGAGCCCGAGCACATCACCCAGGACCGGCCGTACTACGTCGTCGGCGTCGACGGCAGCGAACGCTCCGCGGCGGCGGTCGACGTGGCGTTCGAGGAGGCGGCCCTGCGCGGCGCCGGGCTGCGGGCGCTGCTCGTGTGGGAGCACGGCCCGCTGAGGGTCTTCGACGAGAGCGGGCCGCAGGAGGAGTCCCGTCGGCTGCTCTCCGAGATCGTGGCGGGCCGCCAAGCGCGCTACCCCGAGGTGGACCTGCGCCACGAACTGGTCGCGGGCCACCCGGTCCAGGTCCTCACCGAGGCTTCGGCCCATGCGCTGGGCCTGGTGGTGGGCACCCGGGGCCGCGGCGGCTTCGCGGGCATGCTCCTGGGCTCCGTGAGCCAGGGCGTGCTGCACCACGCCCGCTGTCCTGTCATCGCGGTCCCGACCCGCGGGTGAGCGACCGAGCCGGTACGAAGGGAAGCCACCGTGACCGCAGAGTCCCTCACCGTGAGCACGGCCACCGCGCTGGTCGCGGACGCCGTCGCGGCGCCGTCCCTGTGCAACGCGCAGCCCTGGACGTTCCGTTACCTGCGGGAGAGCGGGGCGCTGCGGTTGTACGCCGACCTGCACCGCACGCTCCCGCATGCCGACCCGGAGAACCGGGGCCTGCACCTGAGCTGCGGCGCGGCGCTGCTGAACCTGCGGGTCTCGGCCGCCGCGGCGGGACTCGCCCCGGACGTCCGGCTGCTGCCCGACCCGGCGCAGCCGGAGCTCCTCGCCGAGGTGCGCCTGTCCGGCGCCGGATCACCCGACGCCGCGCTGGCCGGGCTCCACCCGGCGGTCCCGAGGCGGCACTCCAGTCGCCTTCCCTACCGCGACGAGGACATCCCGGCCGCCGTCAAGGAGCGGCTGTACGACGCGGCCCGTACCGAGGGCGCCCAACTGGTGTTCCCGGGCGCCTGGCACGTGCGGTCGGTCCTGGAGCTGGTGCGGGACGCCGAGGACCGGGAGGCGAGCGATCCGGCGTGGCGAGCGGAGACGGCACGGTGGGCACACACGGAACCGGCGGCACCGGGCACCCCAGGGGCGTCCGAAGGCATCCCCGCCGAGGCGTTCGGCCCCCGGCAGCACGGCACCTCGGTTCCGGTACGCGACTTCGCCGCGGGCCGCCCGGTGCCCGGACGCGGCGAGGCCGTCTTCGAGCAGAACCCGAACATCGCGCTGCTGGGTACGGTCGAGGACGGCCCGGTGGACTGGCTGTGCGCCGGTCAGGCGCTGGAGCGGGTCCTGCTCCGGGCCACCACCGACGGTCTGGTCGCCTCGCTCACCTCCCAGCCCCTGGAGTGGTCCGAGGTCCGGTGGGCCGTCCGTGATCCCGTCTCGGAGATGGCGTACGTCCAGATGGTGATCCGGCTCGGCTACGGCCCCGAGGGCCCCGCGAGCCCGCGGCGGCCGGTGGCCGATGTGCTCGATGTCCTCTGACCGGGCCTCACCGCGCAGTGGGGAGCGGCCGTACGGGGGTCTCGGCGGCGCCGACCGCTCCCGCCGTGCGCACGACGGGACGCGTCCGGCCTCCCCAGCGGGTCCCGGGCCGGACCGGCACACCCCGGCCCCGCCCGAGGGCGGCCCGAGCGCCGGGGCGCCGGTCATGCCTTCGGACCGGCGGAACGGGCCCCCGCCGCTCCTGCCCTCGCTGTCCGTTCCCGACGTCTTCGCCGCCCTGGACAGCTCCCCACGCGGCCTCCCGTCGGCCGAGGCCGCCGCACGGCAGGACGGCTACGGCCCCAACGTCCTGCCGGGCGCACGGCGCGGCCGGCTGTGGCGCCGGCTGCTCGCACAGTTCACCGACCTGTTCGCGGTGGTCCTGCTGGTCTCCTCGGCGATCACGTTTCTCGCCTATGTCCTCGGACGCCCCCGCGATCCGGCCACCCTCCAGCTCGCCCTGGCGATCCTCGGGGTGGTCCTGCTCAACGCGGGCATCGGCTTCGCGCAGGAGTACTCCGCCGAGCGCACGGCGCAGTCCCTCCAGGCGATGGTGCCGCACACCTGCCGGGTGCTGCGGGACGGGGAGCGGCGTGAGCTGCCGGCACGGGACCTGGTGCCGGGCGATGTGGTGGTCCTGGAGGCGGGAGACGCGGTACCGGCCGACTGCCGGCTGGTCGACGCCCAGGAGGCCGCGGTCGACAACGCCCCGCTCACCGGGGAGAGCGAGCCGGTCGGGCGCGTCGCCGAACCCGTGCCGCCGGGACCGCCGCTGCGTGCGCGCAACTGTGTGTTCATGGGCACCGACATGGTCGCCGGCACGGGCAAGGCCGTCGTGTACGCCACGGGCACGGCCACCGAGTTCGGGCGGATCTTCCGGCTCACCGCGGCCGCTCCGAGGCAGCGGACCCCGCTGCAGCGGCAGGTGGCCGTCATGGCCCGCCGGGTCGCGGGCGTGGCACTCGCGACGGGTGCCGTCCTCTTCGCCGTACGGGTGCCGGAGGGGCAGCCGTTCGTCGACACGTTCGTCTTCTCCCTCGGGGTGATGGTGGCGCTGGTCCCGGAGGGACTGCCGGCCACGCTGTCGGTGTCCCTGGCGATCGGTGTCCGCCGGATGGCCCGCCGGCACGCGCTCGTCAAGCAGCTGCTCGCCGTGGAGGCACTGGGCTCGACCAGCGTGATCTGCACGGACAAGACGGGCACCCTCACCCAGGCCGAGATGACCGTCGTACAGCTGTGGGCGGACGGTGTGCCGTACCCGGTGACGGGGGTGGGGTACGCGCCGGTGGGTGAGGTCGCCGACGCGCCGGGGGTGCGGGAGCTGCTGCGGGCGGCGGCCCTGTGCGGCAACGCCCGGCTGGTGCCGCCGGACGGGCGCGAGACGTGGCGGGTGCTCGGGGACCCCACCGAGGGCGCCCTGCTGGTGGCCGCCCGCAAGGCCGGTCTGGATCCGGCGCGGGAGGAAGCCCTGACGCCCCGGGTGGCGGAGTATCCCTTCGACTCCGGGCGCAAGCTGATGAGCACGGTGCACCGCGATGGTGACGGCACGTTCTTCGCCTGCGTCAAGGGCGCCCCGCTGGAGGTGCTGGCCCGCTGCGACGCCGTCGGTGCGGCGGGGACGAGGACCGCGCTGACGCAGGCGTACCGGGCCCGGGTGACCGCGGCGGCCGACGGCATGGCCGGGCAGGGTCTGCGCGTGCTGGCGGTCGCCCGGCGGCGGGTCGCCGGGCGACGGCCGCCGCTCGCGGAGGTCGAGTCGGGACTGACGCTGCTGGGGCTCACGGGGATGTACGATCCGCCGCGGCCGGAGGTGCGGGAGGCCGTCGACGCGTGCCGGCGGGCGGGTATCCGCATCGTCATGGTGACCGGTGACCATCCGCTGACCGCGGAGGCCGTCGCCCGCAGGGTCGGCATCGTGCGCGGACCGGCACCGGCCGTGGCGACCGGCAGCGAGCTGGACGCCCTGGACGACGCCGGTCTGGACGCCCTGCTGGCCGACCGTGCGGAACTGCTGCTGTGCCGGGTCGATCCCGAGCACAAGATGCGGGTGGTGACGGCGTTGCAGCGACGCGGTGAGGTCGTCGCCGTCACCGGCGACGGAGCCAACGACGCGCCGGCGCTCAAACACGCGGACATCGGCGTCGCCATGGGTGCCTCGGGTACCGATGTCGCCCGCGAGGCGGCGGTGATGGTGCTGCTCGACGACTCGTTCGCCTCGATCACCACCGCGGTCGGACTGGGCCGTTCGGTCTACCGGAACATCCGCAAGTTCCTGATCTACCTGTTCAGTCACAACATCGCCGAACTCGTGCCGATCCTCGCGGCGACCTTCGCCGGGTTCCCGCTGGTGCCGATCACCGCCGTGCAGATCCTCGCCATCGACCTCGGCTCGGACGTGCTGCCCGCCCTGGCCCTGGGCGCGGAGCCGATGGAACCCGACGTCATGAACAGCCCGCCGAGGCGCCGCCAGGAGCGGCTCTTCTCGACGGCCGTCATGGGCCGTGTCCTCTTCCTCGGCGGCATCCAGGCCGTCGGCGTGTGCGCCGTCTTCTTCTGGCACATCCACGCCTCCGGCATCCCCTACGCGCACTTCACCAAGGCGGACCCCGTCTACCGGGAGGCGATCACCATGGTCCAGGCCGGCATCGTGGTCAGTCAGTTCTTCAACGCCCTCGCCGTACGCACCGACCGGCAGAGCGTCTTCAGGGCGGGCCTGCTGGGCAACCCGTGGCTGCTGGCGGCCGGCTGCTTCGGCATCGGGTTGATGGCCGCCATCAGCTACGCGCCCCCGCTCCAGGCGGTCTTCCGCACCGCGCCGCTGACCCTCGCCGACTGGGCGGTGCTCGCCGCGTTCGGGGCTCTGCTGCTCGCCGCCGAGGAGGTCCGCAAAGGGCTGGTGCGACGCCATGACCGACGCGCGGGGGGAGCGGCAGGATGAGGTTGATCATCGCCGGCTGCGGCCGGGTCGGTGCCGCCCTGGCGAGCCAGCTCGTCACCGAGGGTCATGACGTACGGCTCATCGACCGGCAGCCCAAGGCCCGCGGGCTGCTGCCGCCCGGGTTCCCCGGCGCCTTCCACGTGGGCAACAGCTTCAGCCGTTCCGCGCTGGAGTCGGCCGGGATCGCCCACGCGGACGCCTTCGTCGCGCTCACCTCCGGGGACAACAGCAACATCGTCAGCGCGCGGACCGCCAGGGACACGTACCGGGTCCCGGTCGTCCTCGCCCGCATCCACGATCCGCGCCGCGCCGACATCTACCAGGAGCTGGGCATCCCGACGGTCTCCAGTGTCCGCTGGGCGGTCAACCGCTTCCACCAGATGCTGCTGCACCGCCATCTCAGCCCCGAGGTCTCCTTCGGAAGCGGCGAGACCCTCCTCGTACGCTCACGGCTGCCGTCGTACCTCACCGGGCGGCGGTTGTCCGAGTTCGACGTCGACGGCGAGATCCGCGTCGTGGAGGTCACCAGGGGAGGGCATTCGCTGCTGCCCGCCCATGGTGTGCTCGCCGAGCCCGGTGACCTCGTCACCTTCTCCGTCGCCGCGACCGCGCTCGGCCGGCTCGGCGGCTTTCTCGACAAGGAGCTGGGAACGTGAAGGTCCTGATCGCCGGCGCGGGCCGGCTCGGCGCGCAGATCGCCCAGGTGCTGTCGGCCGCACGCAACGACGTCTCCCTCGTCGAGTACGACGACGACCGCGTGGCCGAACTCGGCGGGCTGAAGCAGGTGCGTCTCCTGACCGGCGACGCCTGCGATCCGGGCACGCTGGAGCGCGCGGGGGCCTTCGCCTGCGACCTCGTCATCGCCACCACGGGACGCGACGAGGACAACCTCGTCATCGCTCTGCTCGCCAAGGGGCGGTTCGGCGTGGCCCGGGTGGCCGCGCGGGTCAACGACGCGGAGAACGCGTGGCTCTTCGACGAGCGGTGGGGCGTGGACGTGGCCGTGCCCGCCGCCACCCCGCTGATCTCCCTGATCGAGGAGGCCACCGGCGCGACGGACACGGTGGCGCTGCTCAGGCTGAGCAAGGCGGGCGTGGAGGTCATCGAGACCGCCATCACCGCGCGCTCCCGAGCCGCGGGGCGCACCCTGGGCGAGATCCCGCTGCCCGCGGGCACCGTGGTCGCCACCGTCGTGCGCGACGGCCAGCCCACCGTGCCCGGTCCCGGGGTGCGGCTGCTGCCCGGCGACGAGCTCCTGCTCGTGTCGCACGAGGCGACCGAGCAGGAGATCCACGCGGCCTTCCAGTGACCGGGGCCCCGGCCTTCCGGCGGCCGAGGCCGGGCATGGGCCCCGGCGGCTCAGGTCCGGTCGGTCTCGGTGGGGGGCGGCGGATGGCAGGGGGCGGGCCCGGGTTCGATGAACCGGTGCTCCGGGGAGATCCGCGGAAGGACGGCGAAGCCGAGGACGGTGGCGGCCAGACAGGCACCGGCGCCGAGGCCGAGCCCGGCCCGCGGGCCGAGGTGCTGGGCCACGACGCCGACGACGGGCCCGCCGACGGGGGTGCTGCCGAGGAAGGTCACCGACCACAACGCCATCACCCGGCCGCGCAGGGACGGGTCGGCGACCAGTTGCAGGGTGGTGTTCCCGGTCGCCAGGAACGCGGTGCTCGCCGCTCCCACGACGGCGAGTGCCGCGAGGACGCCGGGCAGCCAGGGAATGACCGCGACCGCGGTCAGCGCGGCGGCGAAGAAGGCGGCGGTCCGGATCAGCGGGACCGCTCCGGCCCTGCCGAAGGCGGCCACGGCCAGGCCGCCGACCGTCGCGCCCAGGCCCATGGCGGAGGTCATGAATCCGTAGGTGCGAGCGTCGCCGTGCACACCGGTGCGGGCCAGCACCGGGAGGACCACCTGGAATTCGTAGGCGAGCGTGCCGATCAGCGCCATCATGGCCAGCGGCACCCACAGTCCCGCGGTGCCGCGGACGTAGCGCAGTCCGGCCGCCAGCTGTCCCGGGCCCTTCTCGACCGGCGCGCTCCGCTGGAGCCGGTCGGTACGCATCACGCGCAGGGCGAGCAGTACGGCGGCGAAGCTGGCGGCGTTGGCCAGGAAGCAGACGCCCACCCCGACGGAGGCGATCAGGACGCCGGCGAGCGCCGGGCCGATCGCGCGGGCCGCGTTGGTCATCACGCTGTTCAGGCTGACCGCGTCGCGCAGCAGCTCCGGCCCGACCACCTCGGGCACCAGGGTCTGCCGGGTGGGGTTGTCGATCGCGTTGACGGTACCGAGGGCGACGGCGAGGATCACCACCATCCACAGCCGCACGACGTGGGTGACGCTGAGCAGGCCCAGGACCAGGGACAGGCCGGCCAGGGCCGTCTGGGTGGCCATCAGCAGGCGGCGCTTGTCGGCGCGGTCCGCGACCAGTCCGCCGTAGGGGCCGAGCAGCAGAACCGGCAGGAACTGGACGGCCACCACCAGTCCCAGCACCGTGCCCGAGCCGGTCAGCTGGAGCACCAGCCAGGACTGGGCCACCGCCTGCATCCAGGTGCCGACCAGGCTCACGCACTGGCCCGCGAAGTACAGCCGGAAGTCGCGCACCCGCAGCGCGGCGAACGTGTCCCCCAGCCCGAACGGCCTCATCCCGGCGGCATGCCGGCAGCGCCGCCGACGATCAGCGCGGACGCTCACCTTCCGCCGGGCGCGTCCCTGGCGTCATCCCTCCGGTAGGTGAGGTTGCCGGACACCGACACCACCCCGTCGACCCCCCGGCACAGTTGCTCGACGACGGGGATCTGACTCCTGAACTCCACGACGCCGGCGAGCGTGACCCGTCCGTCGCGCACCTCCGCCGTCACATCGCGGGGATCGAGGAGGAGCGTGCCCCGCAGAAGGTCGCGGTTGATCTCCTCGCGGATGGCCTCGTCGCGGCGCAGGAAGACCCGCAGCAGGTCGGCACGGCTGACGATGCCCACGAGCCGGTCGGCCTCGTCCACCACGGGCAGGCGTTTGACGTGCTGGACCTCCATGAGGCGGGCGGCCTCGACCACGGTCCATTCGGGCCGGGCGCACACCGCGGGGGCGGACATCAGTTCCTCGGCGCGGGCGCCCTCGGCCTTGGCCCGTTCCCATGCCTCCAGGTGCGGGATCGGGGTCAGGCCCGACGGGTCGGCCTGGTCGGCGCTCTTGCGCAGCAGGTCGGCCTCGGACACCACGCCCATCGGACGCTCCATCTCGTCCACCACGGGGACGGCGGTGATGTCGTTCTCCTCCAGCAGCCTCGCGAGTTCCTTGAACGAGGTGTCGCGCCGGGCACGGACGACGTCCCGGGTCATGAGTTCCTCGACCGTTCGGTGGTGCATGTCGCCTCCCGGAGACGGGGCGCCCACCTCGCGGATACCGGGCTGCGGCCCCGTACGGCGGTGTGGCCCGCGTGGCAGGTCGGATACAGCACCATTCTGCGGAGGGTCGGGCGATCATGCGAGCTCACCCCGGCGAACCGACCCGATCGCAGGATCGTCTGTTCGGAGGTCGGGGGGCGGAGGTCGGAGGTCGTCGGGCCGGCGCGTGCTCCGGGAGCCGGAGCCGGCGTCAGGCCTTCCAGGTGCCGATGCGGTCCACCCGGCGCAGCTGCTGGCGGGCGGTCGGCGCGTCGAGGCCCTCGCCGCGCTCGGTGAGGCGGTCGGCGACGGAGGTGCGGAGTTCGACGGGCTTCTGGTTGTCGTACTTGAACTTGGCCCGTACCTCGACGACGTCCAGCCTCAGGCCGCGGATGCCGGGCAGCGTCCGGCCGTACGGCGGCCCATCGACCTCGACGGGGCCGTGGTCGCCGTCGGGCTGGAAGTGGGCCAGCTGGCGGCGCAGCAGCTCGGCCTTGGCCTCGGGGTCGTCGATGATGTGGGCGCGGCAGGTGAACTGGACGGCCGCGTAGTAGCTGGTCGGCACGCCGTCGGTGGGCGGGATGCCGGGCGCGGCGCGCCAGGGGCCGGGGATGAAGGCGTAGTCGCCGCTGACCGCGAAGGTGACGTTCGGGTCGTGCTCGATCGCTTTCCAGACCGGGTTGGGCCGGGCGAGGTGGATCAGCAGCTGGTCGCCGTCGGTGACGAAGTGGGTGGGGACGACGACGGGCGCCTCACCGGGCAGACCGTTGACGCTGAGCTGCCCGAAGTCATGGCCCTCGGCGAGCCAGGTCCGCCATTCGGCCTCGTCCAGACCGGCGTCCCAGGGCTGGATGAACATGCGGGTCTCCTCGACGTGGTGCGGCGGGTCGGGCGACACCGGGCACGGCACGTCCCTCACCAGCGGTGGAACGAGGGGACCGTACAACAGCTCGACCGGCCGGCGTCAACCACCGGACCGCCCGGTCCACTTCACCGCGCCCCGGCAGGAACGACGATCGGACGGCGGAAGTCCCGTAATCCGGTGTCCCGGGCGGCCCTACGACACGATCATGGAACGGCCAATCGAACCCGCGCCCTCCGAGGAATCACCCACCATGCCCGTACCGGCCGACCCCACCGTTCTCCACCCGATGCCCGAGCAGCCTCGGGTCGTCCTGCTCAAGCCCCTGGTGAAGTCCCCGTTGATCGAGGTCGGGGAGTACTCGTACTACGACGACCCGGACGACGCGACCGCGTTCGAGACACGCAACGTGCTCTACCACTACGGGCCGGAGAAGCTGGTCATCGGCAAGTTCTGTGCGCTGGGCACGGGCGTGCGGTTCATCATGAACGGCGCCAACCACCGCATGGACGGCCCCTCGACCTTCCCCTTCCCCACCATGGGCGGCTCCTGGGCCGCGCACTTCGACCTGCTCACCGGGCTGCCGAACCGGGGGGACACCGTCGTCGGCAACGACGTCTGGTTCGGGCACGGCGCGACGGTGATGCCCGGCGTTCGGATCGGACACGGCGCGATCATCGCCACCGGCGCCGTGGTGACCGCGGAGGTGCCCGACTACGGCATCGTCGGCGGCAACCCGGCCCGCCTCATCCGCACCCGCTACGGCTCCGAGGACGTCGCCCGGCTGCTGGCGGTGGCCTGGTGGGACTGGCCCGCGGAGCACATCACAGAGCACATCCGCACCATCATGTCGGGCAGCATCGCCGATCTGGAGGCCGCCGCCCCGCGGGTGTGAGAGAGGACGGAAGAAAATCCGGTGTCCCGGATCGTGATCACGGCTAGAGTCACCGGCATGCACTTCACTCAGATCTACGGCTGAACGGGTCGGGGCAGCGCCCCGGTTCCCCTCCGCATGGCCCAGCGCGTCCGCCGACAGGACGGGGTTCCGTCGGCACGCCGGCCTGCGTATCCCTTTCGCCGTAGATCTGGAATGAGTGAGTCCTCTTGTCCTCCCTGTCCTCCCTGTCCTCCCTGTCCTCCGCTTCGCGCCGTCGTGCCCACATCGCCATGGTCGGCATCCCGCTCGTCAGTCATGTGCTGCCCAGTCTGGCGGTCATCCGTGAACTGGTGGCGCGCGGCCACCGGGTGACGTACGCCAACGATCCGGCGGTCGCCGACCTGATCACGGGCGCCGGCGCCGAACTCGTCCCCTGCCCCTCCGGGCTGCCGTTCGCCGACAACACCTGGCCCGAGGACCCCGTCGCCACGATGGACCTCTTCCTCTCCGACGCCATCCGGACCCTCCCCCGGCTGCACGCCGCCTACGACCAGGACCCGGCGGACCTGTACCTGTACGACATCGGCGCCTACGCCGCGCGCGCCCTCGCCGAGTCGCAGGGCCGGCCCCTGATGCAGCTGTCCCCGACCTTCGTCGCCTGGGAGGGCTATGGCGAGGAGGTCGCGGCGCACATCCGGCAGTTGCCGGGCGCGGACGCCTACCGGGCGAGGTTCGCCGAGTGGCTCGCCGGGTGCGGGGCGTCCACGACCGACGTGGACTCCTTCTCCGGCCGGCCCGCGCGGGCGCTGGCGCTCATCCCGCGGGCGATGCAGCCGCACGCCGACCGGGTCGACACCAGCACGGTGACCTACGTCGGCCCCTGCTTCGACCGGGCGGCGGCCGGGGACGGCTGGACCCGACCGGCGGGCGCCGAGAAGGTGCTGCTGGTCTCCCTGGGCTCGGCCTTCACCCGGCAGCCCGAGTTCTACCGCCGGTGCCTCGCGGCCTACGGCGATCTGCCCGGCTGGCATGTCGTCCTCCAGATCGGCAAGTACACCGACCCGAGGGAACTCGGCACCATCCCGTCCAACGTCGAGGTCCACTCCTGGGTCCCGCAGCGCGCGATCCTCGACCAGGCGGACGCCTTCGTCACCCACGCCGGCATGGGCGGCTGCGGCGAGGGCCTGCTGGCGGGCGTCCCGATGATCGCCGTACCGCAGGCCGCCGAACAGTTCATGAACGCCGACCGGTTGGTGGAGCTGGGCGTGGCGCGCCGTATCGACACCGCGGACGCGACGGCCGACGCACTGCGGACGGCCCTGAGGGATCTGATCGGGGATCCGGAGGTCGCGCGTCGCTCGGCCCGACTGCGTGCCGAGGCGCGGGCCGAGGGCGGGACAGCGCGTGCCGCCGACCTCATCGAGGGGGTGCTGGTCTGAGCCGTGATGTCCCAAGGTCGCGGGGCCGCCGTCCGAGAGGCCGGTGGTCCTGGCCGAGGCTCCGTTCGGCGGGCGCGGGCCCGCGGAACGGGGTACGGGGTACGGGGTGCATCAGGACGCCTCCCCGCGCCGCCGCCTGATCGGTTCCCCCACCCGGTGCAGATGGGTGAGCGCCTCGCGGTAGGACTGGATCAGCCCGGTCTCGTAGTACGGCACGCCTATCTCCGCGCAGTACGCGCGCACGACCGTCCGGGCCCGTCGCAGATGGGGCGTGGGCATGCTCGGGAACAGGTGGTGCTCGATCTGGTAGTTGAGGCCGCCGAGCATCACGTCGGTGAGCAGGCCGCCGCGCACATTGCGGGAGGTGAGCACCTGGCGTCGCAGGAAGTCGGGCCGTTCGTCGCCGGTGAAGGTCGGCATGCCTTTGTGGTTCGGCGCGAAGGTGCAGCCGAGGTAGACGCCGAAGAGGCACTGGTGCACGGCGAGGAACGCCACCGCCTTGCCCGGGGGGAGCACCACGAACAGCGCGGTCAGGTAGGCCGCGATGTGCAGGAAGAGCAGGGAGCCTTCCAGCAGCCGGTTCTTCATCGACGGCGAGCGCAGCGCCCGCACGCCGGCGACATGCAGATTGAAGCCCTCCAGTGTCAGCAGCGGGAAGAACAGGGCCGCCTGGCGCCCGCCGATGAGGCGGGACACGCCGCTGCTGTTGCGGGCCTGGTCGGTGGACCAGACCAGGATGTCCGGGGAGACGTCCGGGTCGAGTTCCTCGTGGTTGGGGTTGGCGTGGTGGCGGGTGTGTTTGTTCATCCACCAGCCGTAGCTCATGCCTATGCCGAGGTTGCCGAAGAGCCGGCCCCAGATCTCGCTCGGCCGGCGCCGCCGGAAGACCTGCCGGTGGGCCAGATCATGGGCCACCAGGGCCACTTGGCCGAAGACCAGCGCGAGGAAGGCGGCGACCGCGAGTTGCCACCAGGTGTCGCCGAGCGCGAAGAAGGCTCCCCAGCCCGCCGTCAGCAGCGCGATCACCACACCGAGCCGCACCGTGTAGTAACCGGGGCGCCGCTCCAGCAGGCCCGCCTCGGCGATGCGCCGGGAAAGTCCGGCGAAGTCGCTGCCGGCCCGCGATGGGGAGTCATGGGGGTGGGCGGCAGGTGCTCCCGCGATCACGGGTGCGTCAGTGGAAATCGTCATGCCATCGAGTCTCGCGACGGTCGTTCGCGCGAGACAGCCTGCCAGCCACCGGACCGGCGGGGGGGCTTCCCCCAGGTCAGGGGAGGGGGGTTAGCACCCCTCCCAGGGAACGAACCACCCTGGAAGGGCCGTTCGAAGGCGCCTCCTGCCCACGCTCGTCGGCTACCGGGCACATCGGGGCGAAGGCGCGCACATCCGGCCCTGTGGATACCTACGATGACGTCAACGACGCTCCGAGAAGGGGAAGTTGATGACGGCGGACGAGAGCGGACAGGCACCGAGCATTGCCCGGGTGTACGACTATCTGCTCGGCGGCAAGGACAACTACGCCGTCGACAGGGAGGTCGGCGACCGCTTCAAGGTCGACCTGCCGGGGTCGGTCGCCATCGCCCACAGCAACCGAAGGGCACTGGTCCGCGCGGTGCGCACGCTCGCACGCGCCGGCATCCGGCAGTTCGTCGACCTGGGAAGCGGGCTGCCGACCGCCGACAACGTGCATCAGGTCGCCCAGCGCCATCAGCCCGAGGCGGCCGTGGTCTACGTCGACACGGACCCGACCGTCCTCGCCCACGGCCGGGCCCTGCTGACGGAGAACGAGTCCACCACCGTCGTCCAAGGAGACGTCCGCGCCCCGGACGCCATCCGCCACCACCCCGAGACGGAGCGGCTGATCGACTTCGGGCAGCCGGTCGGCATCATCCTCAGCGCCGTACTCCACCACCTCGACGACGAGAACCCGGCCGCGGCCGTCCGCTACTGGAGCGATCGGATCGCGCCCGGCAGCTACGTCTTCATCTCCCACTTCCGCTGCGGACACAACAAGGAGACCGAGGCCGCCCAGGCCGAACTCATCGGCGCCTTCGGCCGCGGCCGCTGGCGCACGGACGCCGAACTCCTCGCCCTCTTCCGCGGCCTGGACCTCCAGGAACCGGGCATCGTCCCCGCCGTCCAGTGGCGCCCCGACCCCACCGAGGGGTCTCAGGTACCGACCGTCTGGGAGCAGCTCATCGCCGCGGGACTGGGCAGGAAGGCATAGCGCGGGTCCGTGGGACGCCCGGGGCGACTGACCGGACGTGCCCGGCTTGGCCGGTTCAAGTGCGGTGAAGGAGGCGGACCGACCGCCCTCCCACACATCCGGGCAGGCGGCCGGTGCCCGATCCCTCGCCCGTTCATTCACGCAGGCGAAACTGTACAGGTAAGGCTGTACAGATTAAGCTGCTGGTCATGAGGGAGAATCCGAGCCTGTCGCCGTCGGCGGTCGAGGCGTCGCGCGAGGTTCGCGCGGTGATCAGTCGGCTGCGGCGGCGCATCCTGAAGGCCTCCGAGGCCGAGGACATGACCTTGGGGCAGGCATCCGTGCTGGCCCGGCTGGCCGACAAGGGCCGGGTCACGGCGAGTGAGCTGGCCACGTCCGAAGGGGTGCGACACCAGTCGATGACGGCGACGGTCGCCGCGCTGGCCGCGCTGGGCCTGGTGGAGCGTGCGCCCGACCCGGACGACGGGCGGCGCCTGCTGATCGAGCTGACCGCAGAGGGCCGGCGCCGGGTGGAGAAGGGGCGGCAGGCCCGGACGGAGTGGCTCGCCGGCCGGTTGCAGGAGCGCTGCACGGAAGAGGAACGCCGGAACGTGATCGCCGCCATGGCCGTACTGGAACGGCTGACCCATGACTGAAACGGAGCCGGGGGCGATACGGGAGACGGACAAGCCCGGTTTCGATCGGCGGCTCCTGCCGCCGATGATGCTGGGCTCGGTCCTGAACCCGATCAACTCGACCATCATCTCCGTCGCGCTCGTCCCCATCGGCAGGGCCCTGGGCGCGCCGGCCTCGCAGACCGCCTGGCTGGTCTCCGCCCTCTACCTGGCCACCTCGCTCGGACAGCCGGTCGTCGGCCGGCTCATCGACCTCTTCGGGCCGCGCAGACTCTTCCTGTTCAGCACCAGCCTTGTCGGGGTCGCCGGCGTCGTCGGCACCCTGGCCCCGAACATGGCGGTGCTGATCGTCTCCCGTGTCCTGCTCGGATTCGGCACCTGTTCCGGCTATCCCGCCGCGATGGCCCTGCTGCGCAGCGAGGCCAAGCGCACCGGGCGGGACAGCCCCGGCGGAGTGCTGACCGCCCTGGCGGTAGCCAACCAGACCATCGCGGTCATCGGCCCGCTGCTCGGCGGTCTGCTGATCGCGGTGGGCGGCTGGCGCGCCACCTTCGCGTTGAACGTGCCGCTGTCCGTGGCGTCCGTGGTGCTGGGCCTGCTGTGGCTGCCCAAGCCCGTCGCCGCCGGCGCGGAGGAGTCCCCGGGGCGGCGTGGTCGGCTGATCGCGCAACTCGATCTGCCGGGCATGGTGCTGTTCGCCGCGATGCTCAGCTCGCTGCTGTTGTTCCTGATGAACCCACACCTGCGCGACGGGTACCTGCTGGTGGTCGCCGCCGCTCTGGGGGCCGGGTTCGCGGTGCGGGAACTGCGGACCGCCACCCCCTTCATCGACCTGCGGGTGTTCGGCGGCAACACGCCGCTCATGACCACCTACGGCCGTGCGCTCGTCGCGTACGTCGTCGCCTACGCCTTCCTCTACGGCTTCAGCCAGTGGACCGAAGAGGGCTACGGGCTGACCCCCTTCCACGCGGGGTTGGTGCAGATCCCGACGTTCCTGGTGGCGATCGGTGTCGCGATCGTCTCCGGGCGACGGCCGGGCGTGCGCGGGAAGCTGCTGCTCGGCGCGGCCGGGCAGATCGTCGCCTGCCTGGTGATGCTGACCCTCGGCACGGGCAGCGCGCTGTGGATGCTGTTCCTCGTCACCCTCGTCTTCGGCATCCCCCAGGGGCTCAACAACCTGGCCCTGCAGAACTCCGTGTACTTCCAGGCCGATCCCGAGCGGATCGCGTCCTCGGCCGGGCTGCTGCGCACCTTCGCCTACATCGGCTCGATGGTCGCCTCCTCCGCGACCGCCGCGTCCTTCGGGCAGCGCGCCGACACCGGCGGCATGCACCAGCTCGCCTGGGTCATGCTCGGCGCCGGCGTGCTCTACCTCCTGCTGACCGTCCTCGACCGCAGGCTCGGCCGAGCACCGGCACCGGACACCCAGGCGGCGAGGTAGCCCCCGACACCGCACGAACGTACGTCCTCTCCGAAGCCCGCGCCGACCCCAGCCCCGGCCTGAGCGGGCATCCTCCGATCAGGCTCCCTGGGTCGCTCCGGGCGTTGGAGCGCGGCGGCTCCGTCGGCTCACGTCTGTCGCATCGGTGCGTACTCCGCCTCCTCCAGGCCGAAGGTCCAGGCGACGCCCTCGCGTGCGGTGCGGGTGCGGGGAGGGACACGGAGCCAGTAGGTGCGGTGGGTGCCGTCGGGTTCCGGGGTGGAGTTGACGACCTCGACCATGACCTGCGGCTCGTCGCCCTCCAGTTCGAGGCGCCAGAGCACGCCCGTCTCGTCCCGCTGCATCGGTTCGGCGCCGGACTCCTTCAGGTAGCGGTCGTAGCCGTAGTGCTCCAGCATCACTCGGCGCAGCTCGGCGTTCTCCTCCTCGCGGATCCTCTGGGGCGTCAGCTCGGTGAGCTCGTCGAGGAACTCGGCCGGGACCGGCATGCCGCGCCAGGCGTACAGGGCGAAGTCGTCGGGGAAGGCGAGCGCGGGGCCGTCGCCCCGGTCGAGCCGGCCCGCCTCGTCCAGGTGGAGTTCAACGGGGCGCTCGCAGACGACCGCCGCCTTCTCGTACGGCCACCACCAGCCCGCGGCGCGGGCCACCGCGGCGACCCCGGCGAGCGCCTCCCCACCCTCCTGGCCGTCGAACGCCGCGAGCCAGGCGGCGTCGTGCTGGCCGAGGACCGCGTCGAGGAGTACCAGGCGGGCCGCCTGTTCGGCGGCCACCGCGTCGGCCGAGGCGTCCGGAGCGCCGGCCGAGGTCTCCGGGGCGCCGGACAGTCCGTCCGCCGAACCAGCCCGGTCCTCCGTCACACCGGTCCGTATCCGCTCGGTCAGCATGACCATGCCGTCCCACAGCTGAGCGCCGGTCAGGGCCCAGCGCTCGGCCCAGCCGGCCGGGCCGAGCCGGTCGAGGAGGCGCCTGCGGGCGGTCGCCCACGGGCGCGTGCGTACCGCGTCGCGGACGCCGCGGCCGGCCGTGCCCTCCGCCGTGAGCCGCGCGGCCAGGGCCGCGCCCTCGCGGGGCGAGTCCGCCCAGACGATGGTCTCGGGCTCGGGCAGGTCCGCCAGCCGGTAGGCCAGGCGCACGCCCTCCTCGGCCGCCGCACGGTCCGCGGGACCGGTCGCCGAGGCAACCTCCCGCCACGTGCGGATCGTCTCCGTCGTCACTGTTCCGCCGCCTACCGTCACCGTTCCCCCGACTCCCGCCGTCACCGCTCCCCCGACAGCCGCCGTCACCGTTCCCCCGACTCCTCCGTCGACCACCGTCACCGTTCCCCCCGCTTCCCCACTGATCGCTGCCACTGTCGTGCCCGCCGCCTCAGTCCGCCACGACGCGGACCGCGCCGGGCACGTACTCGCGCTGACGCACCACGCGGTACCAGCCCTTGGGCAGCGGTATCGCCGCGTGCTCCTCGTGCACCACCCGTCCGCCGTCCGGGAGATGGAGGTACGCGGTGCCGAACGGACCGCTCTCGCGGACCAGCGTGCCCGGCCCGACCACGGCATGCGCGTGGCCCGTGACCTCGCCGAGGGCCAGCACCAGCCTGCCCCGGGCGTCCCGCGGCCGGCGCGGCAGCCGGTCGGTGCCCGGCGGCACGGCCTCCTCCGCCACGGGCACGATCAGGACGTCCCCTTGCCGGTACATACGTGTCTCCCTTCCCGGTCGGCGCCTCGCCGACCGATGTCCAGGACGCTACGCCGGGGGTCTGACAACGGCCTCGCGAGCGGCTTCCCACAGCCCGTCACCCGCGTTGTCAGTGCGGGTTGGTAGAACTTTGCCGACCACCGCACGATCACGGTCCCAGGAGGCCAGCGCGTCATGTCGTACGTCGAGCATCTGAAGGAACTGCACGGCCTTCCGGCCTTCGACTTCCCCGCCGCCGAGGCGGCTCGGGAGCTGCCGGAGGCGGATGCGGTGGCGTGGCGCCTGAGCATCGATCCCTACGACGACGACTCCGAGGAGGAGTTCGAGGAGCTGTGGGACCGCTTTCTGGAGACCGTGGACCCCGCCGGTGTGCGCGCCCTCGTCATCGGCCGGTGGGGCGAGGCGTACGACAACGACTCCGAGTTCATCGTGCGCCGCCTCGTGGCGGCCCGGGAGCGGCTGACCGGCCTGCGGGCCGTGTTCATCGGGGATCTGGAGCAGGAGGAGGAAGAGATCTCCTGGATCGAGCAGTCCGACGTCACCCCGGTCCTCGACGCCTATCCGCTGCTGGAGGAGTTCGGGATCCGCGGCGGCACCGGACTGCGCTTCCCGGCCGTCCGCCACCAGCGGCTACGCACACTCCGTTTCGAGGCCGGCGGCCTGCCCGGCGAGGTCGTGCGGGGTGTCGCCGCGAGCGAACTGCCCGCGCTGGAGCTCCTCGACATATGGCTCGGCGTGTCCGAGTACGGCGGCGACGCGACGGTGGCCGATCTCGCCCCGCTCCTGGCCGGGGGCGGCTTCCCGGCGCTGCGCCGTCTGGGCCTGCGCAACAGCGAGATCCAGGACGAGATCGCCGCCGCCGTCGCGGGCGCCCCGGTCGTCGCCCAGCTGGCCTCGCTCGACCTGTCCATGGGGGTGCTCACCGACGAGGGTGTGATCGCACTGCTCGACGGGCAGCCGCTCACTCATCTGACCCGGCTCGACCTGCGCCACAACTACGTCACCGAGTCGGTGGCCGAGCGGGTCAGGGCGGCGCTGGAGCCGTCCGGTGTCGAGGTCGACCTGTCCGAACCCGGTGACACCTGGGAGCACGACGGCGTCGTGCACCGCTACACCGCGGTCGCGGAGTGAGGCTGCCATGACCTTCGCCGATCACTTCGACACTTTTCACGGACTGCCCGTCCTCACCCTGCCCGAGCGGGGCGAGGAGGCGCTTCCGGCCGCGGGCGACGTGGCCTGGCGGCTGGACTGCTTCGAGGCCGGGGACATCCCGTTCCCCGAACTGTGGCAGAGCTTCACGGAACGGGTGAAGAGCGCGGGCGTACGGGCCCTCGTCATCGGGCCCTGGTGGGAGGACGAGTACAGCGAGCTGCGTCCGGTGCTGGAGCTGATCCTGGCCGACGCCGCGCGGTTCCCCGCGCTGCGCGCCCTGTTCCTCGCCGACGTCACCAGCGAGGAGTGCGAGATCTCCTGGCTCCAACTCACGGACGTCACCCGGGTCCTGGAAGCCTTCCCCCTGCTGGAGGAGCTGGGCGTGCGCGGCGGCGACTCGCAGGGGCTCGGCGAGGAAACCCTCTCGCTGCGCCCCGTGCGGCACGACGCGCTGCGTGTGCTCCGGTTCGAGTCGGGTGGCCTGCCGGGGCAGGTGGTGCGGGCGGTCGGTGCCTGTGATCTGCCCGCCCTGGAGCGGCTGGAGCTATGGCTCGGCGTGCAGACGTACGGCGGTGATGCCACGGTGGCCGACCTGGCGCCGATCCTGTCCGGGGGCCGTTTCCCGGCATTGCGCCATCTCGGTGTCCAGGACAGCGAGTTGCAGGACGAGATCGCGGCGGCCGTCGCCTCCGCGCCCGTCGTGGCCCAGCTGGAGTCCCTGAGCCTGTCCATGGGCACCCTCACCGACGCCGGTGCCGAGGCGTTGCTGCGCGGTCAGCCGCTGACCCATCTCAAGCGGCTCGACCTGCACCACCACTTCCTCGGCGAGTCCATGACCGAGCGGGTCGAGGCGGCCATCGGCTCCGCCGGGACCGAGGTGGACCTGTCGGACCGCCTTGCTCCACATCGATGGCGGGACGAGGAGTGGCGTTATGTCGCCGTCTCCGAGTAGCCCGGCGTCCGGTGCGGGTCTCCGGTTCGCCGTCGTCGGCAACCCGGAGAACCGGCGGACGACCATGTTCGCCGACGCCGTGCGCGCCGCGGGGCACCCGGCACCGCGCGTGCTCGCGTGGCGGGACGTACTGCGCGGCCGGTACGCCTTCGCGCGGGGCGAGTGGGTACGGATCGACTCCCCCGGTGAGGACGCCGAGGTCGACCGGCTGCTGCGGGGCGTCGACGATCCGACCCGGGTCGAGGGCACGGCGCTGTGGTACCGCCGCTTCACCTCGCTGGTCCGGGAACTGGGGCGAGCGGCGCATCGTGCGGGCGCGGTGACGAGCGCGGACCCGGAGGAGATCGCGGTGATGTTCGACAAGCGGCGCTGCCATGCCCGGCTCGCCGCCGCGGGTGTCCCGGTCCCACCGGCCCTGACCGGTCCGTTCGACGGCTGGGACGGGGTTCGACGACAGCTCAGGGAGGCCCGTTTCCAGCGGGCGTTCGTGAAGCCCGCCCACGGCTCGTCGGCCTCCGGTGTCGTGGCGCTGTCGGTGGCGGGTCCCGGCCGGATCAAGGCGACGACCTCCGTGGAGCGGGGCGACGACGGCCGGCTGTACAACTCGCTGCGGGTGCGCGACTACACCTCGGAGCGTGAGGTCGCGGCCCTGGTCGACGCCCTGGTCCCGGACGGGGTCCACGTGGAGCGGTGGCTGCCGAAGGCCATGCAGGGCGGCCGGGCGGCCGATCTGCGGGTCGTCGTGGTCGCGGGACGCGCCACGCACGCCGTCGTACGGACCAGTCGGCACCCCATGACCAACCTGCATCTCGGCGGCGCCCGGGGCGATCTGGACGCGGCCCGCGAGGCGATCCGGGCCGCGGGCGGCGACTTCGCCGAGGTCCTCAAGGTGGCCGAGCGGGCGGCCGCGTGCTTCCCGGGCACGCTGTGTGTCGGCGTGGACATCCTGCCGGCCACCGGCTGGCGCCGCTTCGCCGTCGGCGAGGTGAACGCCTTCGGGGACCTGCTCCCGCGCCTGACCGGCCTGCCCGGCAGCGGCGCCGAGCACCTGGACACCTATGCCGCGCAGGTCGCCGCGGCCCCCGCCGTCGTACGGCCGACAGGGCGTGGCGAACGGCGGCCGGAACACGAGGAGCACCACCATGACATCCCCGCTTGACATGACCGAGATCGTGGGTAGCCACGATCTGCTGATGGTCACGCTCGACACCCTGCGCTACGACGTGGCGCAGGAGTTGGCCGAGGCCGGGCGCCTCCCGAACCTGACCCGGTATCTGCCGGGCGGCGCATGGGAGCGCAGACACGCGCCCGGGAGCTTCACCTACGCCTCCCACCAGGCGATGTTCGCGGGGTTCCTGCCGACGCCGGCCGCGCCGGGCCCGCATCCGCGGCTGTTCGCCGCCCGGTTCGCGGGCAGTGAGAGCACGGCGACGGGCACGTTCGTCTACGACACCCCCGACCTGGTCTCGGGTCTGGCCGCCGTGGGCTACCGCACCGTGTGCATCGGCGGTGTGGGCTTCTTCAACAAGCAGGGGCCGCTGGGCTCGGTGCTGCCGGGGATGTTCCAGGAGAGTCACTGGGAGCCGGAGTTCGGGGTGGCCTCCCCCACCTCGTTCGAGGCCCAGGTGGCGTGCGCCGAGAAGGTCGTCGCCGGTCTCCCCGAGGAGCAGCGGCTGTTCCTCTTCGTGAACGTGGCGGCGCTGCACCAGCCCAACTGGTTCCATCTGCCCGGGGCCACCCGCGAGACGGGCGACACCCGGGACTCGCACGCGGCGGCCCTGGAGTACGTGGACCGGCACATGGGCCGGCTCCTGGCCGCGGCCGGCAGCCGCCGCCCGTGCCTCGCGATCGTCTGTTCCGACCACGGCACCGCGTACGGCGAGGACGGTTACACGGGCCACCGCATCGGCCACGACGTCGTCTGGACCGTCCCCTACGCCCACTTCTTCGTCGACGAGGCACGATGACCGGCACCCCCGCGACGGCCACCGCCGTCCGCCCGTACCAGCAGTACGTCTACGCCTATCCGCACAAGACGGCCTACCGCCCGCTGCCCCGTGAGCAGGCGTCGCTGCGCGCCCTGTGGGCGGACGAGCCGAAGGGCGCCCTCTCGCTCTACTTCCACATCCCGTTCTGCGAGGTGCGCTGCGGCTTCTGCAACCTCTTCACGCGGATCGGCGCACCGGGCGGCCTGACCGGCGCCTATCTGGACGCGCTGGAACGGCAGGCGTCGGCGGTGCGCGAGGCGTTGGGCGAGGGGGCGCGGTTCGCCAACGCGGCCTTCGGCGGCGGCACTCCGACGTTCCTGGAGGCGGCGGAGCTGGAGCGGCTGTGCGATCTGGCCGAGCGGGGCCTGGGCGCCGATCTCGCCGCGATCCCGCTGTCGGTGGAGGCCTCGCCCGCCACGGCGACCGCCGACCGGCTGGCGGTGCTGGCCGACCGGGGCACCACCCGGCTGAGCCTGGGCGTGCAGAGCTTCGTCGACGCCGAGGCGCGTACCGCCGTTCGACCGCAGCGTCGAACGGACGTGGAGGCGGCCCTCGCCCGGGTCCGCGACGCGGGTATCCCCGTCCTGAACATCGATCTGATCTACGGCATCGACGGCCAGACCGAGGAGTCCTTCACCCGTTCCCTGGACGCGGCCCTCGCGTGGCGGCCGGAGGAGCTGTACCTCTATCCCCTCTATGTGCGCCCGCTCACGGGTCTCGGCCGGCAGCGCGAGGGCGTGGTGTCCGGCGAGGCCGAGTGGGACGAGCAGCGGCTGCGGCTCTACCGCCACGGCCGGGACCATCTGCTCGCGCACGGCTACCAGCAGGTCTCGATGCGGATGTTCCGCCGCGCGGACGCCCCGGACACCGGCGCGGGCGACTACGCGTGCCAGACCGACGGCATGGTCGGTCTCGGCTGCGGCGCGCGGTCGTACACCTCCCGGTTGCACTACTCGTTCGACTACGCCGTGGACATGCACCGCATACGCGGGATCATCGACGCGTACGCCTCCCGTTCCGCCGACGGCTTCCGGCACGCGGACTTCGGCTGGGAGATGACCGGGGACGAGGCGCGGCGCCGCCATCTGTTGCAGTCGCTGCTCCAGGCCGAGGGCATGCCGGTGGCCGGCTACCGGGCCCGGTTCGGCAGCTTGCCGGGCGACGACTTCGCCGCCGAGCTGGCGCGGTTCGGCGACCGGGGCTGGCTGGACGACTCCGCGGGTCCGGGCCTGCTGCGGCTGAGCCCCGAGGGGCTGGCGCACTCGGACGCGGTGGGCCCCGAGTTGTTCTCCGGCGCCGTGCGCGCGCGGATGGCCGCGTACGAGCCGAAGTGACGAGGCGCGCATGGACCTGACGATTCTCTACCGGGGCCCGCTGGCGTCGTGCGACTACGACTGTCCGTACTGCCCCTTCGGCAAGCGGCGCGACAGCCGTGACCAACTGGCCGCCGACCGAGCCGCGTTGCGGCGCTTCGCCGACTGGGCGGCGGCGCAGGAGGGCGATCGGCTGTCGCTGCTGTTCACCCCGTGGGGCGAGGGTCTGGTGCGTTCCTGGTACCGGCGTGCGCTCGTGGAGCTGAGCCGGTTGCCGCACATCCGGCGGGTGGCGATCCAGACCAACCTCAGCTGCCGCACCGACTGGCTGGAGGCGGCCGACCGGGACACCCTCGCGCTCTGGTGCACCTACCATCCGGGGCAGACGCCGTACGACCGCTTCCTCGCCAAGTGCCACGACCTGGCCGCCCGCGGGGTCCGGCACAGCGTCGGAGTGGTCGGCCTGCCCGAGCACCTGGAGCACGCCCGCCGGCTGCGCGCCGACCTGCCCGAGCAGGTCTATCTGTGGGTCAACGCCGCCGAGGGGCACACCTACACCGACGCGGAGGCCGACCGGTGGACCGCGCTGGACCCGCTCTTCCCGTACAGCCGTCACCCGCACCGCAGCGCGGGCCTGCCCTGCCGTACGGGCGAGTCGGTCATATCGGTGGACGGCGAGGGCACGGTGCGCCGCTGCCACTTCGTCCGCGCGGAGCTGGGCAACCTCTACGACGGCTCGTACCGGCGGGCCCTGCGGCCCCGGGCCTGTCCGCTCGCGGTCTGCGACTGCCACATCGGCTACGTCCATCTGGAGACGCTGCCGCTGTACGACGTGTTCGCGGGCGGGGTGCTGGAGCGGATTCCGGCCTCGGCTCCCCGCCGGGGCCCGGTCAGCGGCGATCGAGTCCGCACCGGCGCTGGAACGCCATCGCCACCGCCATGAACGCGGCCGGGACGACCGTGATGCCCAGCAGCAGTCCGACGTGCGCGGCGTGGGACTGCTGCACGGCGCGGCCCTCGGTGGTGGACACGAAGCCGCCGAGGGCCAGCACCATGGAGTAGACGTAGGGGCCGAGCGCGGTCCCGGTCGCCTCGGTGGCGGTCCACACCCCGGTGTAGGCGCCCGCGCGGGCGGAGCCGCGTGTCCCGGCCGCGGCCACCGCGTCCGGCACCAGCGAGAAGGCGAACAGCTGGAGCCCGGCGAAGGCGGTGCCCATGGCCGCCACCAGGACGGCGGCCCCGGCCGTGCCGAGCCGTCCGCCGGCCGCCAGCGCGAGGGAGCCGGCGACGAAGACGGCCTGGGAGAGCAGGAGTCCGTTCTGCTTGCCGATGCGCCTCGACGCGCGCAGCCAGCCGGGTCCGGCGACGGTCGCGGGGATCAGGAAGGCGCCCATCAGTACGGCGGTCAGGCCGCGGTCGCGCAGGACGTACTCGGTGTAGAAGGGCACGGCGGCCAGGAAGAGGTGCGTGGTGGTCCCGGTGCACAGGTACGACAGCGCAAGCGCCCGGAAGTCCCGGTCGCGCCAGGCGGTCCTGATGTCGTCGCGGACGGAGTGGGCGCGCTCGTCCGGGGGCCGGAATCCGCAGCGGTCGGTCAGCCTGCGCACGCCCGCGAGGGCGACCAGCTGCGAGCCCACCAGGAGCCCGGCCAGCAGCACGGCCATGCGGGCATAGGCGCGGTGGCCTCCCGAGCCGACCAGAGCCGGTGCCGCGACGCCCGCGACGAGCAGTCCCAGGGTGAGGAAGACCATCCGGAACATGAAGACGCGGGTGCGTTCGTGGTAGCCGATGCTCAGGTCGGACGGCGTCGTCAGATACGGCACCTGGAAGCAGGCGAACAGCAGGTTCCCGGCGACGCAGCAGCAACCGACCCACAGCGCGGCCGGTGTTCCGGACAGGCCCCCGGGGACGGAGAACAGGGCGATCCAGGCCGCCGTCAGCCACAGCCCCACGCGGAGCAGGCCGCGCCGGTGCCCGCCACGCCGCGCCTGGCGGTCCGTCAGGGAGCCGAGGAGGGGGTGGACGACGACGTCGACAATCTTCGGCAGCAGCAGGGTCGCACCGGCGAGGAACGCGGGGACCCCGAGGGTCCGGGTGAGGAAGTAGAGGAGCAGCAGGCCGGGGACGGTGACCCACACGCCCATGCCGATGGAGCCGGTCGCGTAGAGGGTGAGGTCGACGGCCCGGGGTCGGGTCGAGGTGGCGCACTCCCCCGTCGTACGGGTCACCGCGGTCACGGTGTCTCCGTGTGGCGTCTGACGACGCCGGCGGCCAGTTCGGCCCCCCCGAAGGCGCCGGAGCGGGCCCGGCCGGCGAGGGTGCGGGCGACGATCCGGTCGGTGAGGGACGGCAGATGGCGGGCCAGGAAGAACTCGAAGGCCCCGCGGCGGGTGGTGGACAGGTCGCGGCGCACCCGGCGGCCCAGGGCGGCGCGGAGCACCGTGTCGACCACGCCCTCCAGCGGCTCGTAGCTGCTCATGCCTTCCAGCGAGAGTCCGGCTTCGGCGGTCGAGTCGTGGATGGGGCTGCGCACCGCCGACGGGTACACGCAGGTCACGCCCACGTGCGTGCCGAGTTCGAGGCGCAGCGCGTCGGCGTAGGCGACCAGTGCCCGCTTGGAGGCGCCGTAGGCGGCGGCCAGGGGCAGTTGCAGGGCGGCCATGCGCGAGGAGACCATGACGATCCGGCCGCGGGAGGCCACCAGGGCGGCCACGCTCGCGGCGGTCACCCGCCAGGCCCCGAGCAGATTGATGTCGAGCTGGCGCCGCACCTCGGCTCCGGGCGGGAGTTCGGCCGGGGCGGGTCCGCCGACGCCGGCGTTGTTGACGAGCAGGTCGAGGCCGCCGAGCCGGTCGATCGCGGCGGCCACGGCGGTCGCCGTGCCCGCGTCGTCGGTGATGTCGCAGGCGAGCACCTCGACCGGGTCGTCCGGGCGGGGCGCGCGGTCCAGCCCGACGACGTGGGCGCCGAGTTCGGCGAGACGGGCGCAGATGGCCCGGCCGAAGGTACCGGAGGCGCCGGTGACGAGGACGCGCAGGCCGCGGGCGTCGCGCAGGCCCCTTCGCGTCACGGATGCGGCCTTCATACGTGGCTCCCTTCACGGGCCGGTGCGGTGAACGGGCGGGCGCCGCGCCGCAGTCGGGCGCGTCCGGCCGCGAGCTCGCGGGAGACGTCGGCGAGATACCGGTCGAAGTCGATGCGCATCTGCGGGCGCCGGTCGCCCCAGCGGGCGGCCGCGGCGCGCAGTGCGCGATCGACGGCACGCCGCTGCTCCTGCGGCGCGGGCAGCGCGTAGCCGCCGGAGAACCAGGCGGCGGCCAGCTTGGCCTGGGCCTCCACCACGGGGAGCGCGGCACCCGTGGACTGCATCAGCCCGACGAAGGCGAGGCTCGGGTCCTGAAGGTGGAACACCCGTTGGTACAGCGGGAGTCGCTCCGGATCGTCACCCACCCAGCGGGCGGACAGGAAGGGGATGTGGACGCGGTAGCCGGTGGCCCACACGATCACGTCGACCGGTTCCGAGCGGCCGTCGGTGAAGACGACCGTGTTCCCGGCCAGTCGCTCGATCCCGGGCCGGGCGACGACCTCGCCATGGGTGAGGCGGTGCAGGATGGTGTCGCTGATCGTGGGGTGGTTCTGGAACAGGCCGCCCTCGGGCGCGGGCAGGCCGTAGCGCTGCGGGGTCCCGACGGCCAGCCGCAGCATGGTCTCGGCGACGCGCTGGCGCACTCGCCACGGCAGCGCCGCGAGGGCGCCGGCGGTCGCGTCGGAGGGCCGCCCGAAGAGGTACTTGGGGACGATGTGGACACCGCGGCGGGCCGACAGCAGGACGGGTCCGCGGGCGACGTGGGAGGCGTCGACGGCGATGTCCATCGCGGAGTTGCCCATGCCGACGACGAGCACCCGCCGGTCCCGGAAGACCTCGGGGCCGCGGTAGTCGTGGGCGTGCGTCTGACTGCCGTCGAAGCTTCCCGGGTACGCCGGTTCGGGCCAACGGGGCTGCCAGTTGTGGCCGTTGGCGACGACGACCGCGTCGTACCGGCTCTTCTCCCCGGATCCGGTCGTGACCGCCCAGCCGTCCTCGGCGCGCTCGACGGACGCGACGCCGGTACCGAAGCGGATGTGCCGAGTGAGGCCGAACTCCGCGCTGTAGTCGGCGAGGTAGCCGGCCACGAGGTCGGCCGACGGGTAGTCCGGCCACTGCCGTGGCATCGGGAAGTCGGCGAACTCGGTACGGCCCTTACTGGTGTTGAGGTGCAGCGAGGGGTACGCCGGGGACAGTCCGCTCGCGTTGCCGCGCGCCCACAGCCCGCCGGGCCGGTCGCCCTGCTCGTAGGTGACGACCCCGACCCCCGCGTCGAGCAGGGCCTTGGTGGCGGCGAGGCCGGCCGCACCGGCGCCGACCACGGCGACCCGGCGGGAAGGGGGCATGGCGGATCTCCTCGGGGCGGGGGTGGGGGGACGGCCGGGTCGTGTACGACCGTACGGCTGCCGTGTTGTGACTGCGGCCAACCGTAGGTCCGATCACCGCAGCCGAACATGTCCCGCACCACGTGATTCGGCCCCTCCCTTGTGCCGCGCCACAACCGGTGCGAGCATGCCGCGCATGCGACAGGAGGGCTGGGACAGCGTGGTCGACCTGATCGAGCGGGTGGTCGGCGAGGACGACCTCCTGCCGTCCGTGGTCACCGGCGTCCGCACGACGGTGCGCGAGGTCGCGGGGCTCGCGCCCGCCGACATCGCCGGGCACACCCGGGCACTGCTGGCCGCGGCCACCCGTGCGCTGGCCGCCGGGCGGGGCCCCACGGAGGCCGAGCTGTCCTTCGTGGCGCAGCTCGGTGACACCCGCGCCCGGCAGGGCGTACCCATCGAGGCGGTGCTCGGCGCCATCCACGTCTCCGAACGCGCCATCTGGTCACGAGCCCGGGAAGTGGCCGCCGAGGCGGGGATCGAGGCCCGTCTGCTGCTGGACGTGCGCGAGCTCTACGACGACTGGGCCGAGGCGGTGCGCACCCGGCTGATCAGGGCCCACCGCGCCGCCGACACCGGCCGGCGCGAAGCGGACGACCGGAATCTGACGATCCTGCGCCGGCTGCTCGAAGGCGGCTCGGCGGCCGCGCTGGCCGCGGCCGAGGCGGGGCTGCCCGTGACCGGGGGCCTGTGGGTGCTGGTCGCCCGGCCGGGCGACGCGGCTCTGGAGCAGGCCCTGCGCGATCGCGCGCAGGCGCTCACCGGGCACCTCGACGGACTGCTGGTCGGTGTGCTCCCCCAGGCACCGGGCACGCGGACCGGTGTCGCTGCGGGGCTCGCCGGGCCGGCCGAACCGGAGGAACTCGGCACCGCGCGACGGCTGGCCCTCTCCGCCCTGACGGCCGCGGAGTCGGCGGGGCGGACGGGGGTGGTGCACGTCGCGGACGTCGCGGTGCTCGCCGCGGTGGCCGACCGGGCCGACTTGTCCGCCGTGCTGACGGAACGCCACCGCCCCGCGTGGGCCGCTCTCGGCTCCCACGCCGAGCCGGTCGCGCTGGCCGTTCGCGCGTGGCTGGAGGCCGGGCGGGAGGTGGCAGCGGCGGCGGAGCGGTTGTTCGTCCATCCGAACACGGTGCGGAACCGGGTGCAGCGGTTCGCGGAGGTCACGGGGATCGATCCCTACGACACGTTCGGGGCCCTGAACGCCTGGTGGTTGTGCCGGGCCTGGCTTGTCGCGGCCGACGGGGTGGAGGGGGCGGGGTGACGGTGGCGGTGCGGCGGCCTCGGCTCCTCTTCGGGGAGAAGCCGGGCGTCGTCCGGGCGCCGACGATCAGCACCGGGAGTCGTCGGGTCGGTCCGGGGGAGAAGACGGCCGCCGCCACGGGCTGGGGCCTGTCCATGTCCTTGAGGGCCACGAGGAGGGCGGGTGCCGGGCGACTCGCCGGCCACGGCAAGGCGGCAGTCGACGGTGCCCACGGGGCTGCCGCCGTGTCGCGCGACGGCTTGTTTCTTCTTTCGGTGGGAGACGGCTCGGTCTGCCCGTGCCGGTGAGCGGGTCGGCCCCACGCGCGTGTGACACGGGCTGCGTCTGGTCCGGTGCTCGGCCGGGCGCCGCACCGGAGCGGTACGGGACGACCGGGCCGATGCCCGGTACGGCCCCGCGCCGACCGCCGAAGGGGTCCACCCACGAACTCGGCATGCAGCCCGAGGCGTACGACTCGCACCTGGACGTCGACTTCAGCCCGCTCCGAGGCAACGACCCGCCCGCCCCGGACGGCTACGGCCAGGCGGCATGATCAGGAGAAGTCGGCCCTGGAGTCCTGCTGGCTCAGACGCCAGGGGACACCTGACCCGCCGGTAGGTTGGCGGGGCCCTATCGCCGTTCGGCTTCTGCTTGGGTGCTGGCCCTGGGTGCGTCGTAGGACTCGATAGACGGTGACCCGGCTGCCGGAGAAGAGTTCGGCGATGGTGTGCTCGCGGGCGGCGTGCTCCTTGACGAGGCCGGTCCGGCCAGCACCGTAGAACTTGCCGCACGCCATTGCAACAACTACTGTTACGACTGGACCGGAGGAACGAGGGAGGTGGAGTCCGACGTGAGCGCGAACAGCAGACTGACCATTGCGGCGCACGCCCTGACATGGATCGGGCTGTATCAGCGGCGCGGCCACGAGGTCGCCACCTCCGAGCAGATCGCGACGAGCGTCAACACCAACCCGGTGGTGATCCGCCGTCTGCTGGGCGAGCTGCGCAAGGCCGGCCTGGTCGATTCACGGCGGGGGGTGGGGGCGGGCTGGATACTCGCGCGGGACCTGGCGGCGATCACCCTGCTCGACGTCTACCAGGCGATCGAACCGGGACCGGTCTTCGCCCTGCACCGCGCGACACCGAACCCTGAGTGCGTCGTGGGCCACGGCATCGGGCCGGCGATGGCCGCCGTGTACGACGGGGTGGAGGTCGCCCTGCGCGGAGAGCTGGCCAAGACCACGCTGGAGGACGTGCTGCGGGACGTCTTGCAAGCCGCCTGAGCCCGGGTCGTCAACTTCCCCCGACCGGGGGAGGTTGCCTTCTACGCCCATAAATGTAACAACAATGATTACATCGAGGAATGGAGAATCTCATGGGGCAGCTGGACGACAAGACCGCCCTCGTCACCGGGGCCTCCAGCGGCATCGGCCTGGCGATCGCCCGCCGTTTCGCCGCCGAGGGTGCGACCGTCTACCTGACCGGGCGCCGCAAGGCCGAGCTGGACGCCGCCGTAGCGCAGGTCGGCGCCCGAGGCATCGCCGCCCAGGGCGATGTCTCGGACCTCGGTGACCTCGACCGGCTCTTCGCCGAGATCGCGAACCGCAGCGGCCGCCTGGACATTGTGGTGGCCAACGCCGGGGTCGGGGACTACGGCCCGCTCGGTGCGATCACCGAGGTGGAGTACGACCGCACTGCCTCGATCAATTTCAAGGGCACGGTCTTCACTGTCCAGAAGGCGCTGCCGCTGCTGACGGCCGGCGCCTCGGTGGTGCTGCTCTCCTCCAGCTCGGCCCTACGGGCCACCCCGGGCCTGGGCGTCTACGCCGCCACCAAGGCCGCGATCCGCAGCCTCGCCCGCACCTGGGCCGCCGAGCTGGCCGGCCGGGGAATCCGCGTCAACGCCCTGACCCCCGGCCCTGTCGAGACCTCTGGCCTGGACGAGCTCCTCGCCGCTTTCCCGCACGGCGATCGGCCCACCGCGGCCGAGCTCGCCCCACCGACCCCGCTCGGCCGCGTCGGCCGTCCCGACGAGGTCGCCGCCGCCGCCCTCTACCTGGCCGGCGATCAAAGCAGTTTCACCACCGGCGCGGAACTGTTCGTCGACGGCGGCGCCACACAGCTCTAGGCGGCGAATCGGCGACGCGGGACGCATTCGACGCTCCGGGGCGTCTGAGCCGCGTAATAAGCACTTCCTGTTCCAGGGCCGAGGCCCGACCGACACCTCAAGCAGACGAAGAGACAAAGGACGAGAACGATGGCAACAGACGCTCAGACCTCGCGGACCGTGGCCGAGAAGTTCGTGGAGCGCCTCGGCAGGCAGGACTCCGACGGCATCCAGGAACTGTTCGCCGAGGAGATCGACTGGCACGTCCCCGGCAGTGACGCGCTGCCCTGGACCGGGCGCCGTACCCGCCGGGAGGAGGTCGCGCCGTACTTCACCACGATGTGGCCGCACTTCGCGCACGGCAGGAGCAAGGTCGTACTGGAGCGCTTCATCGTCGACGGTGGTGACGTGGTGCTGCTGGCGGTCTTCACGCACACCGTCGCGGCCAGCGGCAAGGAGTTCACCACACCGGCGGCCATGCACCTGGCGGTCGAGAACAACCGGATCGTTCGCATGCACCTGTACGAGGACACGCTGACCGTCGCCGAGGCGTTCGACGTCGGCTGAGCGGAGGGGACTCAGCCGTCCCGCGGCCCGGGGCGGCTCGGCCGGGCATGTACGTAGAGGGGCAGCCGAGATACGGCAGAGACGGATAGCAGAACTCGCCCCGGCCGGTCGCTGGCGGTCAGCACGGTGGGGTGATCGGCCTTCGACGCTGACTGCCGATCAGGTCCCCCAGCGTCGCCAGGCCGTCGGCCGGTGTCGCCTTGTCCACCAGCGTGCCGCCCGTCGGGTCTGCCGCACTGGGGACTTGACCGGCGCCCCGAACTTTCGCGCCCCCACCGTGTTCCGCCGGTCTCCGGCCTCCTCGCCCGGTTGAATGGTGTTCGCAAACGATCGTTTGACGACAGGCGGCCGACGCGTCCCATGAACCCGTGCAATCCAGGGGTTCGAGGCGGCGCGAATCCAATCAGATCCGATGGTGATTGCTGACAGGGTTTGACGACAGACAGGGTCCGATCCTCCGCGCGGAAGGGGCCCTTGGTGGCGAACCTGGTCTACAAGCGCGTCTCGACCGATCAGCAGTCCACCGCCCGGCAGAACCTCGTCCTCGACGAGGCCGGGATCGAGAACCCCGTCGTCTTCGAGGAGGACCCGGGAACCTCCAGCCGCCTCCACCCGCTCCAGCGGCCGAAGTTCCGCGAGCTGCTGGACTACGCGCGGCCGGGCGACACCGTGCACATCTCCGAGATGTTCCGCCTCGTCCGCGGTACCGGCCACATCCTCGACGTGCTCGACGTCCTCCACCATGACCGTCTCGCCCTGCGCATCCACGACGGCGCGTTCTCCGCGATGGACCTCACTGCCCGCCACCCGCGCACCGGGGAACTGCTGTCCACGGTGAAGTTCATGGTGCAGACCCTCGCGGCCGCCGGGGAACTTCAGCGCGAGCTGACCTACGACGGACTGCGAGCCGCCGAAGCCAAGGGCAACAAGGGCGGCCGACGCCCAGCCATCAAGGCCGACAAGACTGCCGCCGTCCGCACCGCGTACCTGGACGGCCGGTCCATCGCCGCCCTGGCCCGCGAGCACGACGTCAGCCGCGGCGCCGTCCGCACGGCCGTCGCCGACCTCATGCCCGAGCACACCACCGCCGACCACGGCGACATCCCGGCCCCGGAGCTGCCGGTCACCCTCGACATGCCGGGCAAGGTCGCCGACTTCCTCCGCGCCGCCGAGCTGGACCCCGCCGAGCGCGCCGCGCTCGACCAGGGCATCACCGTACGGCGCGGCCAGGGCTACACCCTGCGCGTCAGCGCCGAGCCCGCGGTCCACCGCCAACTCCTCGCCCGCTGCCAGCCCCTCGACGGCACAGCGGCGATCCCGGCACAGCGCAAGGCTCGCCGCGAGTACGAGAACCGCGTCAACACCCTCACGGCCGACGCCTGCCGCAGATCCCGTCAGCCGTTCAAGATCATCTCATGGCGGGTTTCTGGCGTGTCCGGGTCATGCCCCCCGAACGCGTGCGCCGGGCGGGCAGCGGCGCCGGAGGTCACGGATCGGACGGCGTGCGGGGCCGTCAGGCGATACCGCCGTTGGCGAAGAGCACCTGGCCGTTGACCCAGCGGCCCGGTCCGGCCAGGAAGGCGACGGTCTCGGCGATGTCGGCGGGCGTGCCCAGGCGTTCCAAGGGAGCCTGGGCCGCGAGCCGTTCCACCGTCGTCTCGTCCTTGCCGTCGAGGAAGAGCGGGGTGGCCGTGGGGCCGGGCGCGACGGCGTTGACCGTGATGTCGCGTCCACGCAGTTCACGGGCCAGGACGAGCGTCATCGCCTCGACCGCCCCCTTGCTCGCGGCGTAGGCGGCGTAACCGGGGGCGGCGAGTCGGGTGATCGAGGTCGAGAAGGTGACGACGGCCCCGCCGGCCCGGACCCGGCGCGCGGCCTGCTGGGCGACGACGAAGGTGCCGCGGATGTTGGTGCGGTGCATGCGGTCGAGGGCGTCGAGGTCGAACTCGGCGACCGGTCCGAGGGTCATCACCCCGGCGGTGTGGACGACCACGTCGAGCCCGCCGAACGTCTTCTCGACGGTGTCGAACGCCTCGCTCATGGCGGTGGCGTCGGCGACATCGCCGCGCACCGCGACGGCGTGCCCGCCCGCGCGCTCGATCGCGTCGACGACCTCCTGCGCGGCGGTCGCGTTGCCGGCGTAGTGGACGCCGACCGCCATGCCGGCGGCGGCCAGCCGTTCGGAGACGGCGCGGCCGATGCCACCGGACGCTCCGGTGACCAGTGCGACACGTGTGACCTGGGACATCGGGATCTCACCTCACAAGGAGTGGGTTATGAACGACCCGTTCACATAATCAGATTGTGTACGCGGTGTCCATATGTCACAGTGGGTGTTCCACGACGACGGCAGGAGGCACCTCGGTGGGAGAGCGGGCGGGACGGGCGCCGGGGACGCCGGCGCGGCGCGGTCGGGGGCGGCGGCCCGCGGACGAGGTGCGCGCCGAGGCACTCGCCGCCGCGGGGGCCCTGCTGCTCCGGGACGGCATGGCGGGCTTCACCTTCGAAGGGGTCGCCCAGGAGGCCGGGGTGAGCAAGACGACCCTCTACAAGTGGTGGCCCTCCCGCGGCACGCTCGCGCTCGACGGCTACTTCCACGCCGTGGAGTCCACCCTCGCCTTTCCCGACACCGGCGACATCGGCGCCGACCTGACCGCCCAGGTGCGCGCGTTCGTCCGGCTGCTCACCGGGACACCGGCCGGGCGGGTCATCGCCGAACTCGTCGGCCAGGCGCAGACCGACCCCGACCTGTCGGCCGCCCTCCTGGAGCGCTACTCCGGCCCCCGGCGCGGCCTCGCCGTGGACGCCATGCGCCGCGCCCAGGAACGCGGCCAGCTGCGCCCCGGTGTCGACCCCGAGGTGCTGGTCGACCAGCTCTGGGGCGCCTGCTACCACCGACTGCTGCTCCCCAACCAGCCCCTCACCGAGGACTTCGCGACCCAGTTGGTCGACAACCTCCTGCACGGCGTCGCCGCCTGAGACCGGCCACAGGGCTGCGCGAGGGACCTGGTCCTGTCGCCGCCCGGCATGCCGGACGTCGGCCCGTGCCATCGCCTGCGGCGGGGCCGTCCCGGCCGACCCGCGCGACGGCCCGGACGGCCGCCGCGCCGCGCCCCGGACACCGCAAGCCCGGTGGACCCCGGCCCCCGGTCCCCGGGCCGCCGGGTGCCGA
>NZ_JBSFLI010000028.1:0-82686 GCF_053598955.1 Streptomyces sp. NPDC001056
TCGCTTCCTTTGTACTCACCCTCTCGGGCTTTCCTCCGGGCTTCCCTTCGGTGTTTCCGACTCTATCAGATCTTCTCTCGATCCGATTTCCTCGGCGCTTTCCAGGTTTCCGCTTTCGCGTTTCCCTTTCCGGCGGTTCCGACTCTATCAGACCCTTTCGGCGTCTGATCCCCGGTCAGCGGGGCTTGTCTTCCCGGCCGTTGGGCCGTTCCGACGAGTGAGACTTTAGCGGATTCCCGGCTCCCGAGCTAATCGGGGGCCTGCGTCCTTTCGAACGCGGATTCCTCATTTCGCAAATACGCACGCCAAAGTGTTCGACGCCGAAGCGTCGAGAACGGGTGGCACTCACGGAATGGCTGCCCGGGGACCGACCGGAGTCGGCGCTCACGTCGGACAACTCGGAGTACCTTACGGATCGCTCCGAGGTGTGTCAACTGACGGTCGGTCCCGTCCGGCCGGGGTCAGTCCTTCTTGCCGGAGGCCAGCTCGCGGCTGCGGTCCCGGGCGGCTTCCAGCGCGGCGATGAGGGCGGCGCGGACGCCGTGGTTCTCCAGCTCGCGGATGGCGTTGATCGTCGTACCGGCCGGGGAGGTGACGTTCTCCCGGAGCTTCACCGGGTGCTCGCCGCTGTCGCGGAGCATCACGGCGGCGCCGATGGCGGACTGGACGATGAGGTCGTGGGCCTTGTCGCGGGGCAGGCCGAGCAGGATGCCGGCGTCGGTCATGGCCTCGACCAGATAGAAGAAGTACGCCGGTCCCGAGCCGGACAGGGCGGTGCAGGCGTCCTGCTGGCTTTCGGGGACGCGGAGCGTCTTGCCGACGGCGCCGAAGATGTTCTCGGCGGTGGCCAGGTGGTCCGGGGTGGCATGGGTGCCCGCGGAGATGACGGACATGGCCTCGTCGACGAGGGCGGGGGTGTTCGTCATGACACGGACGACGGGGGTGCCCGCGGCGAGGCGTTCCTCGAAGAAGGCGGTCGGGATGCCGGCGGCGCCGCTGATGACCAGGCGGTCGGCGGGGATGTGCGGGGCCAGTTCGTCCAGCAGGGTGCCCATGTCCTGCGGCTTGACCGTGAGGATCAGGGTGTCGGCGGTCTTGGCGGCCTCGGTGTTGGTGACCGGGGTGACTCCGTGGCGGGCGCGGAGTTCCTCGGCGCGTTCGGGGCGGCGGGCGGTGACGAGGAGGTCGGCGGGGGCCCAGCCGGCTCGGATCATTCCGCTGAGCAGGGCTTCGCCGATCTTGCCGGTGCCGAGTACTGCGACTTTCTGGCTCATGCGGTTCAGTCTGGCACCGGGGGTTTCTTGGCGGGGGCTTGTCCGGTGGGCGGAACAGGTGCGCTGTGCCGTCACCGGCCGGGGTGGGGACGCTCACCGGCGCCGCCACCGTCTTGGGCGCGTGGCCCCGTCCGCCGTCCCGGTCACTGCTTTCCGGCCACCAGGAGGAGCACGTCGTACGTCTCCTCGACCCTGCCGTCGGGGAAGACCTTCAGGAGGTGGGTGCGTTCGTCGGCGAGGAACGCGGCGCGGCGGGCCTCGTCCATGACGAGGAAGAAGGAGTGGCTGGCGAGGTTGGCGAGGTGGGTGTCCAGGGGGACCTGGCGGCTCCAGCGGATCTCGCGGTGGGTGAAGTCGAGGCGGCCGCTGGGGTCGGCGAGGTGTACGCGGTCGCCTGCCTTGCCCTGTTCGGCCGCGTCGAGGCCGAAGCGGCGGCTGACGCGGGCGGATGCCTCCGCGATCCACTCGATGTCGAGGGCGTGGGTGTTCCACCACAGGGCCAGCGTCCCGGCCGGCCGCAGCACGCGCAGCGCCTCCGGCACCGAGTGGGCGGGCTCGGTCCAGTGCCAGGACTGGGCGTAGGTGAGGAAGTCGGCCGTGGCGTCGGCGAGCGGGAGGGCGTTGCCGCTGCCCCGGACCAGGGGGATCTCCGGGTTGCCGCGGCGGAACTCGGCGGCCATGCCCTCGCCGGGCTCGACCGCGAGGACGTCCGCGCCGCGGGCGTGCAGCAGGCTCGTGGAGATGCCGGTCCCGGCGCCGACGTCCACGACCCGCGCGCCGGTCAGGGCCCGGCCGGCGATGTCCTCGACGGCGTCGAGGAGGGCGGGCGGGTAGGAGGGGCGGTTGGCCGCGTACTGGGCGGCGGCCGCGTTGAAGGAGTGAGCACGGGCGGTGTGGGCGGGGTCGGCGGGGTCCGTGGTCGTCATACGGCCATGGTCGTCGCCCGGCACCGCGTACGGCGGCGGCTTTGCCAGGAGTTCTAGCGGCGGCGCTTCTTCTTCGAGGGGTTGCCCGAGCGGCGGGTGGTGCGCAGGGCGTGTTCGGCGCGGGCCTTCTCGTACTCCTCGCGGTGGAGTTTCTCGCCCGGGGCCTCGGTGAGGGAGCGGAAGAAGTAGGCGAGGAGGGTGCCGACGAACCCGATGGCGAGCAGGCCGCGCAGGGAGGCCTGGCGCTGGGGGTCGTGGCGCTTGCCGAACCCGGCCCAGGTGTTGCCGAAGGCGAGCGCGGTGCAGATCGCGAACATGGCGACGACCAGGACGGTCACGAAGGTGCCGCTGTCGGCGATCTGGAGACCCTGGTAGGCGAAGCGCAGCACCAGGCAGGAGACGACCGCGGCGACGAGGGAGCCGACGGCGACACCGGCCCGGCGGGCCGCGTAGCCGTCGTCGTGGTGCACCCAGGACGTGCCGAAAAAACGCAGGGACTCGGGCCGGGGTCCGCTCGCGGACCCCTCCGGGGCGCCCGGGGCGCCGGTTTCGTCGCTCACGGGACGATTATGGCGCCGGTCGGGGACGGGCCCACGGGCGGGGCGACGCCGGACACGGGCAGGACGGCACCAGGGCGCGGGCGGGTCAGAGGGGTCCGACGGGTCCGGTCCGGCAGGTCCGATGGCCCGGCGCCGGCGCGGCGGCGCCCCCCTTGGAAGACGCCCGGCCGCCGCCCCGGAGAGGAGCGGTCACGGCGCGAGGGTCTGGCCGAGGAGCCGGGGAGGGCGGGGGCGGCGCCGCCCCCGGCCCCCGGCGCGGGACTCATCCGCAGCGGTCGGCCACATAGCCGTCGCTGCCCGTGAGGACGTACGCGTCCGCCACGAACTCGCCGTCGCTGATGTTGTCCCAGATGTTCGAGGTGCCGTACGTGCCGGTGACCGTGGTGCCCGGGGTCTGGCAGTAGATGGGGACCTTGGCGCCCTCGGGGAGGACGCGGATGACGCCGTAGCTGGTGCCGGGGCCGCTGCGGACGTTGACGCGGACACCCGGGGCGACGGAGTAGTAGCGGACGGACATGCGGAATCTCCCCCGTGATACCCCGTCAGGAGACGGGGACTGTCGATTGCGAACGGAGGTTAGCAAGCCGCCTCGGTCTCGTACGAGCCATCGACTAGGCTCCGTGCGTCGCGCGCGGACGAGGAGCACGGGGGGCGGTCCAGTCGATGACGACACAGCGCAGCACCGGAGCGGGCACGGAGGCCGATATGCCCGAATACGCCGGGCATTACCACCTGGAGTCGCGGCTGGGTTCCGGCGGCATGGGCGTGGTCCACCTCGCCCGCAGCACCTCGGGGCTGCGGCTCGCGGTGAAGGTCGTCCACGCGGAGTTCGCCCGGGACCGCGAGTTCCGGGGGCGGTTCCGGCAGGAGGTGGCCGCGGCGCGCCGGGTCAGCGGTGCGTTCACCGCGCCCGTGGTGGACGCCGACCCGGAGGCCGAACGGCCCTGGATGGCCACGCTGTTCATCCCCGGTCCGACCCTCTCCGAGCAGGTGAAGGAGCACGGGCCGCTGGACGCGGGGCAGTTGCGGCGGCTGATGGCGGGGCTCGCGGAGGCGTTGCGCGACATCCACCGCGTGGGTGTGGTGCACCGGGATCTCAAACCGAGCAATGTGCTGCTCGCCGAGGACGGTCCGAAGGTCATCGACTTCGGCATCTCCCGGCCCAAGGACAGCGAACTGCGCACGGAGACCGGCAAGTTGATCGGCACGCCGCCGTTCATGGCGCCCGAGCAGTTCCGGCGGCCGCGGGAGGTGGGGCCCGCCGCGGACATCTTCGCGCTGGGCTCGGTGCTGGTGCACGCGGCGACCGGACGGGGGCCGTTCGACTCCGACAGCCCGTACGTCGTCGCCTATCAGGTCGTACACGACGAGCCCGATCTGTCGGGGGTGCCGGCGAGCCTCGCGCCGCTCATCGAGCGCTGTCTCGCCAAGGACCCGGACGCACGGCCGACGCCGGACGAGCTGATGCGTCAACTGCGGTCGGTGGCGGCGTCGTACGACACACAGGCGTTCATACCGGCGCAGCGGGCGGCGGGTTCGGCCGGCGAGACCGACACGTCCGGCGAGGCCGGCAAGGCCGAGCGGCGGCCGTCCCCGGCGGGCACGCCCGACGCGCCGGGGACGGAGAAGCGCGCCCTGCGGCCCGGCCGGATCGCCGCCGTCGCGGCCGGGGTGCTCGCGCTGGTCGCCGGCGGGGTCCTCGCCTCCGTGCACCTGCTCGGCGACGACGGCCCCGCGGGGAATCCGCGGACGGCGGCCGTGGGGTTCGCGGGGTGGCGCACGAAACCGGTCGCCGGGCGGACGGAGGCGCCCCGGTGTGCCTTCGGCGCGGGACTGCTGCTGTGCACCGGCGCGGAGCAGGCGTACGCGCTCGATCCGCGCGGCGGCCGGGTGCTGTGGCGGCATCCCTTCACGGGGGCGCGCTGGAGCGCGGCGCCGGTGGTGTCGGGCGGGCTGGTGCAGGTGCGCGACGAGGCCGGGGACGTGGTGGCGCTCGACCCGGACACGGGCCGTACCCACTGGCGGCGCGCGCTGCCCACGGGCGCCGGGGCGCAGTACACCGACGGGACGCTGCTGATCACCGCCGCGGACGGCACCGTCACGGGCGTGGACAGCGCGTCGGGGCGCACGAGCTGGAGCCGGCGGCTGCCGGGGGCCGGCAGGCCCCGCGTCGATGCCTTCCCGGGCGCCGACTCCGCCTACGCGACGACCTCCTCCGCGGACGGCGGGAGCACGCGCGTCGTCGCGCTCGACCCGGAGACCGGGGAGGTCCGGTGGGACACCCTGCTGACCGGGCTGCTGCGACCGGTCGGCGCGCAGGGCGGCACCGTGTTCTTCGTGTCCGCCGATCCGGTCTACGGCGACACCGACGCGGTGGTCCGTTACGACGCCTCGTCCCGGGCCCTGCGACGGGTGCCGCTGCCCGCGCCCCGGCCGGACGTCCACACCGCCGTGCACCAGGGCGTGGTCTACCTCCTGGACGTGAACGGCGGCCTGGACGCCGTGGACGCCGCGGCCGGCAAGCGGCTGTGGCACCTGGAGACGTCGGTGAGCCGGGGCTCGGCGCTGATCGCCGGGGACCGGTACCTGTACTTCTCGGCGGGCGACGGGCGGCTGCTCGCCGTGGACGCGCGGGGCGGACGGCTCGCGGGGCAGACGCCGGCGCGGCCGGGGGCCGGGGCGGAGCGGATCGCCGCGCTGCGGGCGGCGCCGGTGCTCGTCGACCCGCAGGTGTTCGCGACCGCGCCCGACGGTTCGGTGTTCGCGCTCGACGGGCGCGATCCGTCGGCCTGGTGAAGCAGCAGGGGCCGCCCCCGGGCGGAGGCGGCCCCTGCTGCCACAAGAGGCTCGTGGAAGAGCGTCAGCCCAGCTTGCTCACGTCCCGCACCGCGCCCTTGTCCGCGCTGGTCGCCATCGCCGCGTAGGCGCGCAGCGCGGCGGTGACCTTGCGGTCGCGGTTCCTGGGGGCGTACGTGCCGTTCAGGGCCTGCTCGCGGCGGGCCAGTTCGGCCTCGTCCACCAGCAGCTCGATGGTGCGGTTCGGGATGTCGATGCGGATGCGGTCGCCGTCCTCGACCAGGGCGATGGTGCCGCCGGAGGCCGCCTCCGGGGAGGCGTGGCCGATGGAGAGGCCCGAGGTGCCGCCGGAGAAGCGGCCGTCGGTGATCAGCGCGCAGCTCTTGCCGAGGCCGCGGCCCTTCAGGTACGAGGTCGGGTAGAGCATCTCCTGCATGCCGGGACCGCCCTTGGGGCCCTCGTAGCGGATGACGACGACGTCGCCCTCCTTGACCTCCTGGGTGAGGATCCGCTGGACGGCCTCCTCCTGGGACTCGCAGACCACGGCCGGGCCCTCGAAGGTCCAGATCGACTCGTCCACGCCGGCCGTCTTGACCACGCAGCCGTCGACCGCCAGGTTGCCCCGCAGGACCGCGAGGCCGCCGTCCTTGGAGTAGGCGTGCTCGGCGGAGCGGATGCAGCCGCCCTCGGCGTCGTCGTCCAGGGACTCCCAGCGCTCGGACTGGGAGAATGCCTCGGCGGAGCGGACGCAGCCGGGGGCCGCGTGCCACAGCTCGACCGCCTCGGGGGACGGGGAGCCGCCGCGGACGTCCCAGGTCTTGAGCCAGTCGGCGAGGGAGGGGCTGTGCACGGCGTGCACGTCCTCGTTCAGCAGGCCGGCGCGGTGCAGTTCACCGAGGAGGGCGGGGATGCCGCCGGCGCGGTGCACGTCCTCCATGTAGTACGTGCGGTTCTTGCCGACGTTCGGCGCGACCTTGGCGAGGCAGGGGACGCGGCGGGAGACGGCGTCGATCTGCTCCAGGCCGAAGGGGACCCCCGCCTCCTGGGCGGCGGCCAGCAGGTGCAGGATCGTGTTGGTGGAGCCGCCCATCGCGATGTCCAGGGCCATGGCGTTCTCGAAGGCCTGGAAGGTGGCGACGGAGCGGGGCAGGACGGTCTCGTCGTCCTGCTCGTAGTAACGCCGGGTCAGGTCCATGACGGTGCGGGCGGCGTCGACGTAGAGCCGCCTGCGCGCGGTGTGGGTGGCGAGGACCGAGCCGTTGCCGGGCAGGGAGAGGCCGATGGCCTCGGTCAGGCAGTTCATCGAGTTGGCGGTGAACATGCCGGAGCAGCTGCCGCAGGTCGGGCAGGCGTTCTCCTCGATGCGCAGGATGTCGGCGTCGGAGACCTTGTCGTTGGCGGCCTCGGAGATGGCGTCGATCAGGTCGAGGGAGCGCACGGTGCCGTCGACCAGGGTGGCGCGGCCGGCCTCCATGGGGCCGCCGGAGACGAAGACCGTCGGGATGTTCAGGCGCAGGGCGGCCATCAGCATGCCCGGGGTGATCTTGTCGCAGTTGGAGATGCAGACCAGGGCGTCGGCGCGGTGGGCCTCGACCATGTACTCCACGGAGTCCGCGATCAGGTCGCGGGAGGGCAGCGAGTAGAGCATGCCGCCGTGTCCCATGGCGATGCCGTCGTCCACGGCGATGGTGTTGAACTCGCGCGGGATGCCGCCGGCCTCGGTGATCGCCTCGCTGACGATCCGGCCGACCGGCTGGAGGTGGGTGTGGCCCGGCACGAACTCGGTGAAGGAGTTCGCGACGGCGATGATCGGCTTACGGCCGATGTCCGCACCGGGTACACCGGAGGCACGCATAAGGGCGCGGGCGCCCGCCATGTTGCGGCCGTGGGTGACTGTGCGGGACCTCAGCTCGGGCATCGTCGCTCGCTCCTCGATGGACAGTTCTGGCTTTCTCCGAGCGTACGCCGGGGCTCCAAGGAATGGACGCTGTTGTCCGGAATGCGGGACGGTCATTTCACCGGCGGGCCGCGGTGCGGGTCCTGCCCGGGTGCGTGCGGCCGGTTTCGGGGCCCCGGCCGCGGTTCAGGGCCGCTGAGGTGTCCCTGTACGACGGGCGCCACCCGCGCGATGATCTCCTGCGGAAGACGGCGGCGGTGTCGTCGGTGACGGCCGAGCGCAGGATCGCGAGCAGCGGCGCCCGGGTCGTGGGGTTCTCCCGGACGCCGAACACGAAGCGGAAGCCCACACCGGCGGCCTTGGCGATCTGCGGTCGGCGGGGGCTCTGTGGGCCCCGTGTGGCTGGTGGGCTCCGTGTGGCTGGGCTCCACGTGGCTGGTGGGCTCACTGTGGTCCACAGGACCGGCGGGACCGACGGGTTCCACGGGACCGGCGGGTTCCACGGGACCGGCGGGTTCCACGGGACCGGCGGGTTCCACGGGTTCGTTCATCGGCGGGGGAGCCGGGCGGCGGCGGCCAGGTGTTTGCGGGTGTAGGCCAGGGCCTCGGCGAGATCGGCCTCGCGCTCGGCGCCGGACATCGCCCGCCGGGTGTTGACCTCGATGACGACATGGCCGTCGAAGCCGGAGACGGCCAGGTGCTCCAGCAGCTCGGCGCAGGGCTGGTCGCCGCGCCCCGGCACCAGGTGCTCGTCCTTGGCCGAGCCGCGCCCGTCCGCGAGGTGGACATGGCCGAGCCGGTCGCCCATGCGCCCGAGCATCGCCAGGGCGTCGGTACGGGCCGTCGACGTGTGGCTGAGGTCGATCGTGAAGTGCCGGTAGTCGTCCTGGGTGACGTCCCAGGCGGGGGCGTAGGCGAGCATCTCGCGGTCGCGGTAGCGCCAGGGGTACATGTTCTCGACCGCGAACCGCACGTCCGTCTCGTCCGCCATGCGCCACACCCCCGCGACGAAGTCCCGCGCGTACTGCCGCTGCCAGCGGAACGGCGGGTGCACGACGACGGTGGAGGCGCCCAGCTTCTCGGCGGCGGCCCGGGCACGGCGCAGCTTGGTCCACGGGTCGGTGGACCAGACGCGCTGCGTGATCAGCAGACACGGGGCGTGCACGGCGAGGATCGGGATGCCGTGGTAGTCCGACAGGCGGCGCAGCGCCTCGATGTCCTGGCTGACGGGGTCGGTCCAGACCATGACCTCGACGCCGTCGTAGCCGAGGCGCGCGGCGATCTCGAAGGCCGTCGCCGTGGACTCCGGGTAGACGGAGGCTGTCGACAGCGCGACGGAGACGTCCCTTGGTTCAGCCACGTCCGTCACCTTAAGGCTTGGGAAGGTCCGGGTGCTGGGTGCCTGTTCGCCGTTGTGAGGTTCGCCATGGGGGCGGGTGCGGGTCGCGGGTGGCCGATCGCCCCACGCGGCGGAGGGGCGTACCGGTACGCCCCGCGCCCCTCGGGTGACTAGGCGGACCCCATGTGATCGAGTCGCCGCAGGATCACGCCTTCCCTCAGGGCCCATGGACATATCTCCAGGCTCTCCACGCCGAAGAGATCCATCGCGCCCTCTGCCACCAACGCCCCCGCGAGGAGCTGCCCCGCCCTGCCGTCGGAGACGCCCGGCAGTTCGGCGCGCTGGTCGGTGGTCATTCCGGCCAGGCGCGGGACCCAGGCTTCCAGGGATTCGCGTTTGAGTTCGCGCTGCACGTACAGGCCCTCGGCGGTGCGGGCGGCGCCGGCGATGCGGGCCAGCTGCTTGAAGGTCTTGGAGGTGGCGACGACGTGGTCGGGGGCGCCGAAGCGGGCGAACTCGCCGACCGTGCGGGCGATCTCCGCGCGGACATGGCGGCGCAGGGCACGTACGTCGTCCGGGGCGGGCGGGTCGCCGGGGAGCCAGCCGGCGGTGAGGCGGCCGGCGCCGAGAGGGAGGGAGGCGGCGGCGTCCGGTTCCTCGTCGATGCCGAAGGCGATCTCCAGGGACCCGCCGCCGATGTCCAGGACCAGCAGCTTTCCGGCGGACCAGCCGAACCAGCGGCGTACGGCGAGGAAGGTGAGGCGAGCCTCCTCGGCGCCGGAGAGTACCTGGAGCCGTACGCCGGTCTCGTCGGCCACCCGGGCGAGGACCTCGTCGGCGTTGCTCGCCTCGCGGACGGCGGAGGTGGCGAAGGGGAGCAGGTCCTCGACGCCCTTGTCCTCGGCGGCCTGGAGGGCGTCCCGTACGACCTCGACGAGCCGCTCGATGCCCTCGTCGCCGATGGCACCGCTGTCGTCGAGGAGTTGGGCGAGCCGAAGGTCGGCCTTGTGCGAATGCGCGGGCAGCGGGCGCGCGCCGGGGTGGGCGTCCACCACCAGCAGATGCACCGTGTTCGAACCCACATCCAGGACACCGAGTCTCATATGCGGAACGCTACTGCCAGAACGCCGCTCCACGGTCCCCGGACCGGGGACGGGGCACTTACCCTGGACGCGTGCCAAAGACGAAAAAGGCGAAGTCCGCGAAAGCCGAGAAGACGGACAAGGTTCACAAGGCGGCGAAAGCCATCAAGGGGTCGAAGGTGAGCGACGAGAAGGGGCTCGACTTCGCGCGCGCGTGGGTGGAGTTTCCGGACCCGGCGGACGACGAGCAGGTCTTCCGCTGCGATCTGACGTGGCTGACCTCGCGTTGGAACTGCGTCTTCGGCAGCGGCTGCCAGGGCATCAAGGCGGGGCACGCGGACGACGGGTGCTGCACGCTGGGGGCGCACTTCTCGGACGAGGACGACGAGAAGCGGGTCGCCGAGCACGTGGCGCGGCTCACGCCGGAGATCTGGCAGCACCACGCCGAGGGCACGAAGAACGGCTGGATCTCCGAGGACGAGGAGGGGTCCCGGCAGACGCGGCCCTTCCAGGGGTCCTGCGTCTTCCAGAACCGGCCCGGTTTCGCGGGCGGCGCGGGGTGCTCGCTGCACATCCTCGCGCTCAAGGAGGGCCGGGAGCCGCTGGAGACCAAGCCGGACGTGTGCTGGCAGCTGCCGGTCCGGCGGACGTACGAGTGGATCGACCGGCCCGACGACACCCGCGTCCTGCAGATCTCCATCGGCGAGTACGACCGCAGGGGCTGGGGCCCCGGCGGCCATGACCTGCACTGGTGGTGCACGTCCGCCACGTCGGCGCACGGCGCGGGCGACCCGGTGTACGTCTCCTACCGCGCGGAGCTGACGGAGCTGATGGGCAAGGAGGGCTACGACCGCCTGGCCGAACTCTGCGAGCAGCGCCTCGCCGCCGCGCTCCCGATGGTGGCCCCCCACCCGGCGGACCCCACCCCCTGACCCGTCTCCCCCGCCCCACCCGACCCGGTGGGCCGGCGGGTCCCCCGAGCCGCCCTCACCACGGCCGGGACGCGACAACCGGGCCGGCCGCGGCCCGGCCTCTTCTCCTGCCGAGCGAGGGCCGGGGGCCGGCCTTCGGGCCCGGGGCCCACGGCCGGCCCGCTCCCGGACGACGGGCCATCGCTAGCTCCCGGACGGGCTCGGTGTCCCGCTGTCCGTCGGGGTCGGGGTCGGCGTGGGGGTAGCGGAGGGCGGAGGGGCGGCCGGTGTGGTGGGGGGTGCCGGTGGAGTGCTGGGGGATGTGGGGGGCGGGGTGGTCGGGGCGCTGGTCGTGGGGGGTGCCGGAGGCGGGGTCGGGCGGGTCGCGGGGGGGCCGTAGCCGGTGATGGTGACCACCGCGCCGGCCGGGGCGACGGACACCTGGGCGCGCCAGAGGCCCCTCGGTTCGTGGAGGTGGTCGAGGTAGGCCCTCAGGGTCACCGAGGCGCCGGGGGCGAGGGTGCCGGAGGTCTGGCTGAGGTAGAGCCAGGAGGAGCCGGTGGCGGCGGACCAGCGGACCGGGGCGGGGCCGGCGGCGGTCAGCGTGATCAGCGTGGTGTCGCCGTCGTTCGCGGCGGTCACGGACAGCTGGCCGGCCGTGGTGTCCGCGGTTCCGGGGGCGACGCTCGTCACCTCCACCGAGACGTCCGGCTTGCCGTCCTTGCCCACGCCGGGCTTCACGCTCGCGCTGCCCGCGTTCTCGTACCCCCCGCCCGTGCCGTCCCCGCCGGCCGCGTCCGGGCCGTGCGCCTCGCGCGCGGTGCCGGGGCGGCCGTCCGGCTCGCCGGTCGGCGCGCCGCGGTACGCCGCCCACAGCGCCAGTACGGGCGCCGCCACCACCGTCGCCACGACCGTCGTCGTCACCGCGCGGGCGCGCAGCCGGTCGCGGCGGGCCGCGCGGTCCCGCGGGTCCATCGGGAAGCCGCGCCGGTCGAAGCGGGGTGCGGCCGTGACCCTGGCCCGGGAGCGCGGGGCGAGGGCCGTGCGGGGGGCTTCCAGGACGGGGAGTTCGGCGGGGGTGACCGTGGTGCCGGGCCAGCGGCCGGGGGCCGCGCGTTCGGCGGTACGGCGGCAGCGCGGGCAGTCGTCGACGTGTCGTACCAGCTCGCGGCGGAGCGCGGTGCTGAGGATCAGCCTGCTGTCGCCGGTGAGGTGGGCCACGCTCGGGCAGCCGCCGGTCTCCACCACCGCGAGCGCGGCGCGGGTGCGCTCCACCTCGCAGGCGGCCGCGGCGAGCAGATCGCGGGCGGCGGCCGGTGCCATGCCGAGGACGGCGGCGACCTCGGGGGCGGTCAGGTGGTGACGGACCGCGAGTTCAAGGGCCTCGCGCTGCTCGGGGGTGGTGCCGGCCGCCTCCGGCCAGGCGAGCAGGGCGAGTTCGCGGCGCCGGCGCTCCTGCACCTCCGGGGGGAGCGCGGGGCCGGGCGCCTCCGGTCCGGCCCCCTTCGCCGCGTCCGAGCGGCCCGCCGCGTGCGCGGCCTGCCGCTTCTGCTTCGCCTCGGCCAGCTTGCGCAGACACGCCCAACGGGCCAGCGCGTACAGCCACGCCCTGCGCTCGCCCTCGGTCCCGGGGACGCGGTGGGCGCGCCGTTCGGCCAGGGCGAGGGCGTCCCCGAGCGCGGCGGTGGCCGCTTCGTGGTCGCACAGCACGGACAGGCAGTAGGTGAACAGGCCGTCCAGGTACGACTCGTAGCGCGTCGACGCCCGCCGGGCGATGGCGCGCGCGGCGGCACGGTCACGCGCCTCACGGCCCGCACGCGCCCCATGCCCGTCGCTGCCTTCACGGCCCTCGCGCCCTTCGCGGGCCTCATGTGTCGCGCCGGCCTCATGGACTCCGCCGGACTCGTGCGCTTCCTGCGCCTCGTGCGCCTCGAACACACCGGGCACACGCGCGCCCTCGCGTGGCTCGCGCCCCTCGCGCGCCTCTCGTGCTTCGCGCGCCGCGCCGTGCGCCCGGTGCGCGCCGGTGGTTCGGGTGGTGGTCTCCGGGCTGCTGCTCATCACCCGTGCGACCGTAGGCGTCGGTGGAGCGCCCCTTCCGGAGCCTTGAGCTCTTTTAATCCGTACGGGTGAAACGATCCCTCATAAGGGGACAGGAACCCTTTCTTCCGCGGCCGGATTCCGCGGGGCGGTGGCCGATACCGGTCCACCCAATTGGCGGCCCCCGATCTCGTTGTCAGTGCCGCGGGCTACGGTTTCCGCATGGCTGCCCGTACCAAGACCACCAAGGACCGCCCGTCCTACCGCTGCACGGAGTGCGGCTGGCAGACGGCCAAGTGGCTCGGCCGCTGCCCCGAGTGCCAGGCCTGGGGCACGGTCGAGGAGTACGGCGCGCCCGCGGTCCGCACCACGGCGGCCGGCCGGGTCACCAACGCCGCGCTGCCCATCGGCCAGGTCGACGGCCGCCAGGCCACCGCCCGCTCCACCGGCGTGCCCGAGCTGGACCGGGTGCTCGGTGGCGGGCTCGTACCGGGCGCGGTGGTGCTGCTGGCGGGCGAGCCGGGCGTCGGCAAGTCCACCCTGCTGCTGGACGTGGCGGCCAAGGCGGCGAGCGAGGAGCACCGCACCCTCTATGTCACCGGCGAGGAGTCGGCCAGCCAGGTGCGGCTGCGCGCCGACCGCATCGGCGCGCTGCACGACCAGCTGTACCTGACCGCCGAGACCGATCTCTCCGCCGTCCTCGGACACTTGGACGAGGTCAAGCCGTCCCTGCTGATCCTCGACTCGGTGCAGACCGTCGCCTCCCCGGAGATCGAGGGCGCGCCCGGCGGCATGGCCCAGGTGCGCGAGGTCGCCGGGGCGCTGATCCGCGCGTCCAAGGAGCGCGGCATGTCCACCCTGCTGGTCGGCCATGTCACCAAGGACGGCGCCATCGCGGGCCCCCGCCTCCTGGAACACCTGGTGGACGTCGTCCTGCACTTCGAGGGCGACCGGCACGCCCGGCTGCGCCTGGTGCGCGGCGTGAAGAACCGGTACGGCGCCACGGACGAGGTCGGCTGCTTCGAGCTGCACGACGAGGGCATCACCGGCCTCGCCGACCCCAGCGGCCTCTTCCTGACCCGGCGCGCCGAACCGGTGCCGGGCACCTGTCTGACCGTGACCCTGGAGGGCCGCCGCCCGCTGGTGGCGGAGGTGCAGGCGCTGACCGTGGACTCCCAGATCCCCTCCCCGCGCCGTACGACGTCGGGCCTGGAGACCTCCCGGGTGTCGATGATGCTGGCCGTGCTCGAACAGCGCGGCCGGATCAGCGCGCTCGGCAAGCGGGACATCTACTCGGCGACGGTCGGCGGCGTGAAGCTGTCCGAGCCCGCCGCCGACCTGGCCATCGCGCTCGCGCTGGCCTCCGCCGCGAGCGACACCCCGCTGCCGAAGAACCTGGTGGCCATCGGCGAGGTGGGCCTCGCGGGCGAGGTGAGACGGGTCACGGGTGTGCAGCGCAGGCTCGCCGAGGCGCACCGGCTCGGCTTCACGCACGCGCTGGTGCCGGGGGACCCGGGCAAGGTCCCGCAGGGGATGAAGGTGCTGGAAGTCGCCGACATGGGGGACGCGCTGCGGGTCCTGCCCCGCTCCCGTCGCCGAGAGGCCCCACGGGAGGCGGAGGAGCGCCGGTAGACTTTGCCCAGGTCTCGCCCGTCCGTACGAACCGAGTGCGGGCACGGGAGCGCGTCAGAACCTGCGACCGGAGGAGTGCAGTGGCAGCCAACGACCGGGCAGCAGCTCCCGGAAAGTCCGGTGGGAGTGCCGGTTCCGATGGCCTGATGCGCGCCTCGCTGAGCGCCGTGGCACCCGGTACGGCCATGCGCGACGGGCTGGAGCGCGTGCTGCGCGGCAACACCGGCGGGCTGATCGTGCTCGGCTGCGACAAGACCGTCGAGGCGATGTGCACCGGCGGGTTCGTGCTGGACGTGGAGTTCACCGCGACCCGGCTGCGGGAGCTGTGCAAGCTGGACGGCGGCATCGTGCTCTCGTCGGACCTGTCGAAGATCCTGCGCGCGGGCGTGCAGCTGGTCCCGGACCCGACGATCCCCACGGAGGAGACGGGTACCCGGCACCGCACGGCGGACCGGGTGAGCAAGCAGGTCGGCTTCCCCGTGGTATCCGTCTCCCAGTCGATGCGGCTGATCGCGCTCTACGTCGACGGTCAGCGCCGCGTCCTGGAGGACTCGGCGGCGATCCTCTCCCGCGCGAACCAGGCGCTGGCCACCCTGGAGCGGTACAAGCTCCGCCTGGACGAGGTGGCGGGCACACTCTCGGCGCTGGAGATCGAGGACCTGGTCACGGTGCGGGACGTGTCCGCCGTCGCGCAGCGTCTTGAGATGGTGCGCCGGATCGCCACCGAGATCGCCGAGTACGTGGTGGAGCTGGGGACGGACGGCCGTCTTCTCTCGCTCCAGCTGGAGGAGTTGATCGCGGGGGTCGAGCCGGACCGGGAGCTGGTGGTGCGGGACTACGTGCCCGAGCCGACGGCGAAGCGCTCCCGCACGGTCGAGGAGGCCCTGGCCGAGCTGGACGCGCTCACCCAGGCGGAGCTGATCGAGGTCGGCACGGTCGCGCGGGCGCTGGGGTACACGGGCTCGCCCGAGACCCTCGACTCCGCGGTGTCCCCGCGGGGCTTCCGGCTGCTGGCCAAGGTGCCGCGACTGCCGGGCGCGATCATCGACCGGCTCGTGGAGCACTTCGGCGGTCTGCAGAAGCTGCTGGCCGCGAGTGTGGACGACCTGCAGACGGTGGACGGTGTGGGTGAGGCGCGGGCGAGGAGCGTCCGGGAGGGGCTGTCCCGGCTCGCCGAGTCCTCGATCCTGGAGCGGTACGTATAGGTTCCGGGGACGCCGGGTCAGTGCCCGCCCCCGGCCCCCGGCCCTCGGCGCCCGCTAGTCCGCCGACAGCACGAACGACGCCTGAAGCTTCCCGTAGCCCGGGGTCCTGGCCTCCAGCAGGTACGTCCCGGGCTTCGCCGAGCCGCCCGACGAGGTCGCGCAGTGCGCCGCGCTCGGCCTCCGGTCCCACTTCGCCGTGTACGAGATGCTCTGGCCCGCCGGCACCCGGAAGAGGAGGTCGCCGGGGCCCTGGGGGCAGTCGGCGGAGGACCAGAAGGAGCTGTCGCCGTCGGCCGGGGTGACGGTCAACACCGCGTTCTTCGGGCCGAGATCGACCTTGCAGTCGGCGGACGACGTGTTCTTCGCGGTGAGTTCGAAGGCCGGCGTCTGGTCCGGCGAGTAGGAGTTGTGCAGGCTGCGCAGGCCCAACGACACGGAACCGGCCGTGCAGTCGGGCAGCGCGGAGGAGCCGGGCAGCGCGTCGCCCGCGACGACCGCCCCGCCACCCGTGCCCGCGGAACCACCCGAGCCCGCGCCCGAGCCCGATGTGCCGTCACCCGAGCCCGAACCGGACCCGGAAGACCCGGACCCCGAGCCCGATCCCCCCGACTCGTCCCGCCCGCCCGGGTGTTGGCTGTATGCGGGCCCCGATCCCGACGGTCCCGGCGTGATGGTGTTCGCGGGATTCTTGCCGCCGGACGCGCTGGTGCCCTTCTTCCCGCCGCCGCCCCCGCCTCCCGCGACGACGATCCACGCGGTCACCAGCGCCGAGACGGCGACCAACGACAGCAGTACGACCCTCCTACGCCAATAGATGGAGGAGGGAAGCGGCCCGACCGGATTGCGCAGAGATCCCACGCCCGAACTCTACGAGAGTTCGGCGCGCTGCCTTGCCCCACCCGCCGCGCACGCACCAACTTTTCCGGATCATCATCCCGGTAACTGCCCCCGCAGGCACGCTTCTTCAGCGACCGGCACGCTCGGTGACGGCGCCGTCACCCGCCACGCCCCACGCGGCGTGGCAGGATCGGAAGGCCATGACTGAGAAGCTCCACGCCCCCGTGATCGCCTGGTTCGACACCCACGCCCGCGACCTCCCCTGGCGCCGCCCGGAGGCGGGCGCATGGGGCGTGATGGTCAGCGAGTTCATGCTGCAGCAGACCCCGGTGAACCGGGTGCTGCCCGTCTACGAGCAGTGGCTCGCCCGCTGGCCGCGCCCCGCCGACCTGGCGAAGGAGGCTCCCGGCGAGGCCGTGCGCGCCTGGGGCCGGCTCGGCTACCCGCGCCGCGCGCTGCGGCTGCACGGCGCCGCGGTCGCCATAACGGAACGGCACGGCGGCGACGTACCGACGGAACACGCGCAACTGCTCGCGCTGCCCGGCATCGGCGAGTACACGGCCGCCGCGGTGGCCTCGTTCGCCTACGGGCAGCGGCACCCGGTGCTGGACACGAATGTGCGGCGGGTGCTGGCGCGGGCGGTGACGGGGGTGCAGTACCCGCCGAACGCGACGACGGCCGCCGAGCGGCGCCTCGCGCGCGAGCTGCTGCCCGAGGACGACCGGACGGCCGCGCGCTGGGCCGCCGCCTCCATGGAGCTGGGCGCGCTGGTGTGCACGGCGAAGAACGAGGGGTGCGCGCGCTGCCCGATCGCCGCGCAGTGCGCCTGGCGGCAGGCGGGCAAGCCGGAGCACCAGGGGCCCCCGCGGCGCGGACAGACGTACGCCGGTACGGACCGGCAGGTGCGCGGCAAACTCCTCGCCGTCCTGCGCGAGGCGCACACGCCGGTGCCGCAGGCGCTGCTGGACCGGGTGTGGCACGAGCCGGTGCAGCGGGCCCGGGCGCTGGACGGGCTGGTCGCCGACGGCCTGGTGGAGCCGCTGCCGGGCGGCCTGTACCGGCTGCCGCTCACCTGACGCACAGCCAGGTCTCAGCGTCACTCCCGCTGTTACGTGACTCCGAGCCCCACCAGACGCGACAAAAGCCTCACAACTGGACATAAATATCACGCTCTTTACCCCGTTCCTACGGCCGTTACACAACCGACGGATAGCCGATTGCCAGCCGCAGGCTGGTCCGCACAGCCTCGTGACAACGACTGCCTAACTTCTTCTCCGTGCCCGGCAGACCACGGGCGGCAGGACAGCGGGACTTCGGCTCGTGGCCGAAGCACACGGGGAACGGAGGCGGTTGAACATGGCGCAGGGCGAGGTGCTCGCATTCGAGGAGTACGTCCGCACACGACAGGACGCACTGCTGCGCAGTGCGCGTCGGCTGGTTCCGGACCCCGTCGACGCCCAGGACCTGCTGCAGACCGCGCTGGTGCGGACGTACGGCCGCTGGGACGGCATCGCCGACAAGCGGCTGGCCGACGCCTATCTGCGCCGGGTCATGATCAACACCCGGACCGAGTGGTGGCGGGCCCGCAAGCTGGAGGAGGTCCCCACCGAGCAGCTGCCGGACGCCAGTGTCGAGGACTCCACCGAGCAGCACGCCGACCGGGCCCTGCTGATGGACATCCTGAAAGTTCTGGCACCCAAGCAGCGCAGCGTCGTGGTGCTGCGACACTGGGAGCAGATGTCCACGGAGGAGACGGCCGCGGCCCTGGGTATGTCGGCGGGTACCGTCAAGAGCACGCTGCACCGGGCGCTCGCCCGGCTCCGCGAGGAGCTGGAGGCCCGCGACCTGGACGCACGGGCGTTGGAGCGTGAGGAGCGGGAGCGTTGCGCGGCCTGACCGGGCCCGGGCCGAGACAGGCCCGAGGGAGTTGGCTGGCGGTGATCGCGGCGGTGGCCTCGGTCACCGCCCTCGCCCTTTTCGCCGCGGCGTGCGGCACGGGCGGCCTGGGTGCCCGGGACGAGGGCCCGGCGCATCCCTCGGCGGTGGCCGGGGCCCGCGCGGTGGCCTCGCCGTCGCCCTCGCCGAGCGACCCGGACAAGTACCACAAGGTGGACGCCGTACAGCTGATCAAGCACGACCCGGCGGTGTCCGCCACCGTCAAGCGGGAGCTGAAGCCGTGCAGCGGTGACGAGTACCCGGTGGACGTCTCCTACGGCGATCTGACCGGGTCCCCGGTGGACGACGTCGTGATCAACGTGCTCACCTGCGCGGACGCGGTCGGGATCGGCTCGTACGTGTACCGGGACGACTCCGGCACCTTCGAGAACGTCTTCCGCACCGAGGAGTCCCCGGTCTACGCCGAGATCGACCAGGGGCGGCTGTCGGTGACCAGGCAGTATTACGAGAAGGGCGATCCCATCTCCAGCCCGTCCGGCGAGATCGTGACGCCGTACAGCTGGAAGGCGGGGCGGTTCACGCCCGGCAAGAGCGTGCGCAACGAGTACAGCAAGTCGGCCGGGCAGGTCCCGACGCCCGTGCCGGACAGCTGAACCGCGCGCGACCGAGACAGCAGCACTTCACGAGGACGGAAAGCACCGGGATGGCAGACCAGACCCACGTCCTGTTCGTCGAGGACGACGACGTCATCCGCGAGGCCACACAGCTCGCCCTGGAGCGGGACGGCTTCGCGGTCACCGCCATGCCCGACGGGCTGTCGGGCCTTGAGGCGTTCCGCGCGAACCGTCCCGACATCGCCCTGCTCGACGTGATGGTGCCGGGCCTCGACGGGGTCAGCCTGTGCCGCCGGATCCGGGACGAGTCGACGGTGCCGGTGATCATGCTGTCGGCGCGCGCCGACTCCATCGACGTGGTCCTCGGCCTGGAGGCGGGCGCGGACGACTACGTGACCAAGCCGTTCGACGGCGCCGTGCTGGTCGCCCGCATCCGGGCGGTGCTGCGCCGCTTCGGGCACGCCGGCGGCACCGCGCACCCGGAGGAGCCCGCGTCCGCGGTGCAGGGCGGCACGCTGACCTTCGGCGATCTGCGGATCGACACCGACGGCATGGAGGTGCGCCGGGCCGGCCTGCCGGTGGCGCTCACCCCGACGGAGATGCGGCTGCTGCTGGAGTTCTCCTCGGCGCCCGGGACCGTGCTCTCCCGCGACAAGCTCCTGGAGCGGGTGTGGGACTACGGCTGGGGCGGGGACACCCGGGTGGTCGACGTCCATGTGCAGCGGCTGCGGCAGAAGATCGGCCAGGACCGGATCGAGACGGTCCGCGGCTTCGGCTACAAGCTGAAGGCCTGAACGGAGCGGCATGCGGGGGTTTCTGCGGCACCCGGTCCGGCGCATGGAGCGCGCGGGCCTGCACACCGGCATCCGGTGGAAGCTCAGCGCGGCGATCGCGCTGGTCGCCGGTCTGGTCGCGATCGCGCTGAGCCTGGTCGTGCACAACGCGGCCCGGGTCTCGATGCTGGACAACGCGCGCGACCTGGCCAACGACCGGGTCCAGCTCGCCCAGCGCAACTACGAGTTGTACGGGCGGACGAACTTCCCGAACATCAAGATCGATGATCCGGCGATGCCCCCGGCGGTGCGCGAGAAGGTGATGGCCGGGCGCCGGGCGAGCGATGTCTCCGACCGCGGCTCGGGACCGCCGGACATCTGGGCGGCGGTGCCGGCGAAGGACGGGCATGTGCTGTCGCTGCACAGCCATTTCCCGGACCGTTCCATGGACGTGATGAAGGACCTGGACCAGGCCCTGGTCATCGGGTCCATCGCGGTGGTCCTCGGCGGCAGCGCGCTCGGGGTGCTGATCGGCGGACAGCTGTCCGGGCGGCTGCGCAAGGCCGCGGCCGCGGCGAACCGGGTCGCGGGGGGCGACACCGACGTACGGGTGCGGGAGGCGATCGGCGGGGTCGTACGGGACGAGACCGACGATCTCGCGCGGGCGGTGGACGCGATGGCGGACGCGCTGCGGCAACGCCTTGAGGCCGAGCGGCGGGTGACCGCGGACATCGCGCACGAGTTGCGCACCCCGGTGACCGGGCTGCTGACCGCCGCCGAGCTGCTGCCGCCGGGCCGGCCCACGGAGCTGGTGCTGGACCGGGCCAAGGCGATGCGCACGCTGGTGGAGGACGTGCTGGAGGTGGCCCGCCTGGACAGCGCCTCGGAGCGGGCCGAGCTCCAGGACATCATGCTGGGCGAGTTCGTGGCGCGGCGGGTGGCGGCCAAGGACCCGGAGATCGTCGTACGGGTCGTCCACGAGTCGGAGGTGACGACGGACCCGCGCCGCCTGGAGCGGGTGCTGTTCAACCTCCTCGCGAACGCCGCGCGGCACGGCCGGCCGCCGATCGAGGTGAGCGTCGAGGGCCGGGTGATCCGGATCCGCGACCATGGCCCCGGCTTCCCCGAGGAACTCCTCGCGGAGGGACCGAGCCGCTTCCGCACCGGCAGCATGGACCGCTCGGGCCAGGGCCACGGCCTCGGCCTCACCATCGCCGCCGGCCAGGCCCGCGTCCTCGGCGCCCGCCTCACCTTCCGCAACATCCGCCCGGCCGGCCTCCCGGCGGAGGGCGCGGTGGCCGTGCTGTGGCTCCCGGAGCACGCGCCCACCAATACCGGGAGCTATCCGATGCTGCCGCTGTCGGGGAGCGCGGGCTGAGCCCGGCCCCTGACACACATCCCCTGACATGCCGAAGGCCCCCGGGGCGGACACCCGCCGGGGGCCTTCGTCGGACCGGGGCCGCCCTCAGACCGCCTCGACCAGCGGAGCGACCGGCTCCTCCGCCTTCGGCTTCTGCGGTCCGCCCTTCAGCGGGACCTCCTTGACGAAGAAGGCCGCGAGGAGGACCAGGACGGCGATCACGGAGCCCAGCAGGAACGCGGAGTGCGTACCGGCCGAGACCGCGTGCTGGTAGGCCTCCCGGGCCAGCGGCGGCAGCTTCGCCAGGCTCTTGGCGTCCAGCTGCGCCGACTTCTCGGTGATGCCCTTGCCCAGCGTGCCGGCCCGCTCGGACATGACGTCCTTGACCTTGTTGTTGAACAGCGCGCCCATGATGGCGACACCGAACGAGGAGCCGAGCGTACGGAACAGCGTCGTGGACGAGGACGCGACGCCCATGTCCCTCATCTCCACGCTGTTCTGCGCCACCAGCATGGTGATCTGCATCAGGCAGCCCATGCCGAGGCCCAGCACCGCCATGTAGACACCCGAGGTGAAGCGGCTCGTGCCGGTGTCCATCAGCGACAGCAGGTACAGGCCCGTGACCATCAGCGCGCCGCCGACGATCGGGAACACCTTGTAGCGCCCGGTGCTGGTGGTGACCCGCCCCGCGACCATCGACGTCACCAGCATCGCGCCGAGCATCGGCAGCAGCAGCAGACCGGAGTTGGTCGCCGACGCGCCCTGCACCGCCTGCTGGTACAGCGGCAGGAACAGCGTCGCGCCGAACATCACGAAGCCGGTGACGAAGCCGATGACCGACATCAGGGTGAAGTTGCGGCTGCGGAAGATGTGCAGCGGCAGCACCGGCTCGGAGGCCTTCGTCTGCCAGGCCACGAACCCGACCAGCGCCACCACGCCGACGGCGATCAGTTCCATGATCCGCGCGGAGGTCCAGGCGTACTCGCTGCCGCCCCAGGTGGTGACGAGCACGATCGAGGTGATGCCGATGGTCAGCAGCGCGACACCGAGGTAGTCGATGCCCGCCTTGGCCCGCTTCTTCGGCAGGTGCAGCACCGCGCTGACCAGCACCAGCGCGACCGCGCCGAGCGGCAGGTTGATGTAGAAGGACCAGCGCCAGCCCCAGTTGTCGGTGATGGTGCCGCCGACCAGCGGACCGCCGATCATCGCCAGCGCCATCACGCCGGCCATCATGCCCTGGTACTTGCCCCGCTCCCGCGGCGGCACGAGGTCACCGATGATCGCCATGACGCCGACCATCAGACCTCCGGCGCCGAGGCCCTGCACGGCCCGGAAGCCGATCAGCTCGCCCATGTTCTGGGCCATGCCGCTCAGCGCGGAGCCGATCAGGAAGATCACGATCGAGCTGAGGAAGGCGCTCTTGCGCCCGTACATGTCACCGAGCTTGCCCCAGATCGGGGTGGAGGCCGCGGTGGCCAGGGTGTAGCCGGTGACCACCCACGACAGGTGCTCCAGGCCGCCCAGTTCGCCGACGATGGTGGGCATCGCCGTACCCACGATCATGTTGTCCAGCATCGCGAGCATCATCGCGATCATGAGCGCGAGCAGGACGACGCGCACGCTCCGCTGTTTCTTGCCCTCCCGGGCGCTTTCCACCGTGTCCGCCATCTCTTCCCCACTCCCCCTCGGGCGGCTACTTACTTGCCGACCGGCTAGTGACTACACTGGGCAAGGTAGAGGGCTACTAGCCGGTCGTCAAGTAAGTTTGGCGATGCCCCTGGACGATCGGCACTCTTAGCAGGTCGGCAGGCAGGTTTCCGCGGGAGTGCGAGGAGTACGAGGATGGGCGTCACCATGGACGGCACCAAGCAACCGCGCCGCGGCAACACCCGCCAGCGCATCCAGGACGTCGCGCTCGAACTCTTCGCCGAGCAGGGCTACGAGAAGACCTCGCTGCGCGAGATCGCCGAGCGCCTCGACGTCACCAAGGCGGCCCTGTACTACCACTTCAAGACCAAGGAAGAGATCATCGTCAGCCTCTTCGAGGACCTGACGCAGCCGATCACCGACCTGATCGAGTGGGGCCGCGGCCAGCCGCACACCCTGGAGACGAAGCAGGAGATCGTACGGCGCTACAGCGAGGCGCTCTCGCACGCGGAGCCGCTGTTCCGGTTCATGCAGGAGAACCAGGCGACGGTGCGGGAGCTGCGCATCGGCGAGACCTTCAAGGAACGCATGCACGGCCTGCGGGAGATACTCCTGGACCCGGACGCCGAACTGGTCGACCAGGTGCGCTCGCTCAGCGCGATGTTCACCCTGCACGCGGGGATGTTCGTGATGCAGGACCTGGTGGGCGACGTCGAGAAGAAACGCAAGGCCGTCCTCGAGGTCGCCCTGGACCTGGTCACCCAGGCGCACGAGCACGCGCACCGGTAACCGCGGGCCCGGCCTCAGACCTGGACGCCCTTGCCCTTCAGGAAGGGCACCGGGTTGAGGGCGGAGCCGTAGTTCGGGGTCGTGCGGATCTCGAAGTGCAGGTGCGGGCCCGTGGAGTTGCCGGTGGAACCGGACAGGGCGATGTGCTGGCCGGTCCGCACGGTCTGGCCGACCCTGACGTCGACGCGGGACAGGTGCGCGTACTGGGAGTAGACGCCGTTCTCGTGCCTGATCACGACGGCGTTGCCGTACGCGGGGCCGTCACCGGCGCCGTTGGGGCCGGCCTTGACGACGGTGCCCCCGTGCACGGCGAAGACCTCGGTGCCGGTCGCGACGGCGAAGTCCTGGCCGCTGTGCTTGGCGGCCCAGTGGGCGCCGGAGTCGTTGAAGTTCGCGGACAGCGTGTACTTCTTCACCGGGTCGACCCACGAGGCGGCCGACGGAGCGGCGCTCGCGACTCCGGCGCCCAGCACGACCGGGACAGCGACACCGGCGGCCAGGAAGGCGGCGCGGTTACGGAGCGAGGACGTACGGGGGGCACGGGACGTGACGCGCTTGAACATCGGGACCTCGTGAACTCGGGGACAGATCGGCCGCCCGGCGGACAGACGTTCGCCGCGGCGGCCATCCCTTGGTAACCGATGCCCCTGTCCGGGCGAAAACGGCGCTTCTACGGCACCCGGTAGTAGACGGACCGAAATCCGGCCACTGCCTTGACAGCCCCGCCGCTACCCCGGCGCACCCCCCTGCGGGGCGCTCTTTTCACCGCGACCCCGAGGATCAAACAGCCTTTTGCCCCCTCTTTACCCGACAGGCGCATCCCGCTATCGGGGCTAGTAAGGGATGAATCGCCTGTGTGGCATGTCACCGGGACCCCGCATCCGCGGGTCGGGGAATGTGACGCAGACCCCTATGCACCTACCGCTCAGTAACCCTACGGTTCCCCTCACGCCATCCGCACCACAGATCATGCACCTGCCATCCCGGCACCGCGTACGTGACGTGAGAGGAACCCCCACCGATGACCAGCCCCCTGGCTCGCCGCCTCACCGTGACCGCCGTCTCCACGGCCGCACTGGCCGCCCTGGCCGCCCCGGCCCAGGCGGCGGACGCCACCACGGCCCCGGCCGCCACCGCGACGGCGACGGCGACCACGAGCGGCACGACCGGCAAGGTCGACTTCGCCACCTGGCAGAACGACTGCCAGTCGGTCATGGACCAGGCCCTGCCCTATCTCAAGCAGCGCATCGACGGTGCCGGGACGGGCGAGAAGCAGGCCATCGTCCTCGACATCGACAACACCGCGCTGGCCACCGACCTGGGCTTCCAGATCCCCCAGGCGGCCAACAAGCCGGTGCTGGACGTCGCCCGGTACGCCCAGGAGCACGGCGTCGCGCTCTTCTTCGTGACCGCCCGTCCGGGCATCATCGAAGAGCCCACCGAGTGGAACCTGAAGTACGACGGCTACCAGGTCTCCGGCCTCTACGTGCGCGGCCTGTTCGACCTCTTCAAGAACGTCGCCGACTACAAGACGGCCCAGCGCGTCGACATCGAGAACAAGGGCTACGACATCATCGCCAACATCGGCAACAGCGCCACCGACCTGTCCGGCGGCCACGCCGACCGGACGTTCAAGCTGCCGGACTACAACGGCCAGCTGTCGTAAGCCGGTTGGGCTCCCGCCGCAGTCTTCCGGCGGTCGCACGACCGCGGGGGCGGCGGATGGAGCCGACGTCCCGGGCGGCAACCGGCGTCGAGCGTGCTCGGCCCACTGGTGCGCAGACCGATCGTCCAGGACGGCCCCGGAGCGGGACCGGCGGACAGGCCGGTACGGCCGTCCGCCGGTCCCGCCCGGCGAGCGCCCGGTGACCGCCGCAGCCGGCTCCGGGCGAGGAGGCGCTGCTCATCGACTCCCGGGTGCTGCCGCGCGGCGCCGAACTTGCCGTGGAGGAGAGCTGAAAGGGGCCGGTGCCCGAAGCACCGGCCCCTTTCAGCTGAAGCGCCGCAGGCTCACGCGTCCTTGCTCAGGTTCGGGCCGCCGCCCGCCGCCTGCTCGATCGGCGGAGCGTCCGGCAGTGCCGACTTCTCCTCGCCGCGGAAGGTGAAGGTCGCGGAGTCGCCCTCGCCCTCCGTGTCGACGACCACGATGTGACCGGGGCGCAGCTCGCCGAAGAGGATCTTCTCGGAGAGGCTGTCCTCGATCTCGCGCTGGATGGTGCGGCGCAGCGGCCGGGCGCCCAGCACGGGGTCGTAGCCCTTCTTGGACAGCAGCTCCTTGGCGGACTGGGACAGTTCGATGCCCATGTCCCGGTCCTTCAGGCGCTCGTCCACCTTGCCGATCATCAGGTCGACGATCCGCAGGATGTCCTCCTGCGTCAGCTGCGGGAAGACGACCACGTCGTCGACGCGGTTGAGGAACTCGGGCCGGAAGTGCTGCTTGAGCTCGTCCTGGACCTTGTTCTTCATGCGCTCGTAGTTGGTCTTCGTGTCACCAGAGGCCGCGAAGCCCAGGTTGAAGCCCTTGGAGATGTCCCGGGTGCCGAGGTTGGTCGTCATGATGATGACCGTGTTCTTGAAGTCCACGACCCGGCCCTGGGAGTCGGTCAGGCGACCGTCCTCCAGGATCTGCAGCAGCGAGTTGAAGATGTCCGGGTGGGCCTTCTCGACCTCGTCGAACAGGACGACGGAGAACGGCTTGCGGCGCACCTTCTCGGTGAGCTGGCCGCCCTCTTCGTAGCCCACGTAGCCGGGGGGCGAACCGAAGAGACGGGAGACCGTGTGCTTCTCGCTGAACTCCGACATGTCGAGGGAGATCAGCGCGTCCTCGTCACCGAAGAGGAACTCGGCGAGCGCCTTGGACAGCTCGGTCTTACCGACACCCGAGGGGCCGGCGAAGATGAACGAGCCACCGGGACGCTTCGGGTCCTTCAGGCCGGCACGCGTACGGCGGATCGCCTTCGACAGCGCCTTGACGGCGTCGTTCTGGCCGATGACCCGCTTGTGCAGCTCCTCCTCCATGCGGAGCAGGCGGCTGGACTCCTCCTCGGTCAGCTTGAAGACCGGGATGCCGGTGGCCGTGGCGAGGACCTCGGCGATCAGCTCGCCGTCGACCTCGGCGACGACGTCCATGTCGCCGGCCTTCCACTCCTTCTCCCGCTTGGCCTTGGCGGCCAGGAGCTGCTTCTCCTTGTCGCGCAGGGAGGCGGCCTTCTCGAAGTCCTGCGAGTCGATCGCGGACTCCTTGTCCCGGCGGACGGCGGCGATCTTCTCGTCGAACTCGCGCAGGTCCGGCGGCGCGGTCATCCGGCGGATGCGCATCCGCGAGCCGGCCTCGTCGATCAGGTCGATGGCCTTGTCCGGCAGGAAGCGGTCCGAGATGTAGCGGTCGGCCAGGGTGGCGGCCTGGACCAGCGCCTCGTCGGTGATGGAGACGCGGTGGTGCGCCTCGTACCGGTCGCGCAGGCCCTTGAGGATCTCGATGGTGTGCGGCAGGGACGGCTCCGCGACCTGGATGGGCTGGAAGCGGCGCTCCAGGGCCGCGTCCTTCTCCAGGTGCTTGCGGTACTCGTCCAGCGTGGTCGCACCGATGGTCTGCAGCTCACCGCGGGCCAGCATCGGCTTGAGGATGCTCGCGGCGTCGATCGCGCCCTCGGCGGCACCCGCACCGACCAGCGTGTGCAGCTCGTCGATGAACAGGATGATGTCGCCGCGGGTGCGGATCTCCTTGAGGACCTTCTTCAGGCGCTCCTCGAAGTCACCGCGGTAGCGGGAGCCGGCGACCAGGGCGCCGAGGTCCAGCGTGTAGAGGTGCTTGTCCTTCAGCGTCTCGGGCACCTCGCCCTTGACGATGGCCTGGGCGAGGCCCTCCACGACGGCGGTCTTGCCGACGCCGGGCTCACCGATCAGCACCGGGTTGTTCTTGGTACGGCGGGACAGCACCTGCATGACCCGCTCGATCTCCTTCTCGCGCCCGATGACCGGGTCGAGCTTGGATTCACGGGCGGCCTGGGTGAGGTTCCGGCCGAACTGGTCCAGGACCAGGGAGGTCGAGGGGGTGCCCTCGGCCGGGCCGCCGGCGGTGGCGGTCTCCTTGCCCTGGTAACCGGAGAGCAGCTGGATGACCTGCTGCCGCACCCGGTTGAGGTCGGCACCCAGCTTGACCAGGACCTGGGCGGCGACGCCCTCGCCCTCACGGATCAGGCCGAGCAGGATGTGCTCCGTGCCGATGTAGTTGTGGCCCAGCTGGAGGGCCTCGCGGAGCGACAGCTCCAGGACCTTCTTGGCACGGGGAGTGAAGGGGATGTGGCCGGACGGGGCCTGCTGGCCCTGGCCGATGATCTCCTCCACCTGCTGGCGGACCGCCTCAAGCGAAATGCCGAGGCTCTCCAGGGCCTTAGCGGCGACACCTTCGCCCTCGTGGATGAGACCCAGGAGGATGTGCTCGGTGCCGATGTAGTTGTGGTTGAGCATCCGGGCTTCTTCCTGAGCCAGGACGACAACCCGCCGCGCGCGGTCGGTGAACCTCTCGAACATCGTTAATCGCTCCTCAGAGCGGTCAGGCAGTGGGGGGAACTTCCCCTCCCTGTCCTTCCGCAGCTTAGTCCCGCAAGCGGGGACCGCTCATTCCAACTGCCGACACCGTCCTTGGCCTCCTGACCCCGAACGCCGACATCTGCTCCAACCCGATGGTGCGAGACGATGTTCCCGCAGGCCAGGCAGTTACCCCACTCGCCACTACGCCGATGGCGAACGGAAGGCCGCCGCGCCCGCACGTCGCCCCCTCCCACTAGGCATGTCTTACCCGCAGGGACTGACACTCCATGCCGCGCGCACCGGTTCCCTCCGCTATGGGCGAACAACCTTGCGGCTCTTCCCACCGCCGGATGCCGCCGTTCCCGGCACACTGCGCAAGCACTGGGGTACTCAGCGTAACTTCCCGCTTGTCCCGCCTGTTGCACCTGGCATGGCTGGCACGGTCTCCACGTCCACGGTCCCCCTTCCGCGCCGCCCCGTCGAACCGGGAGCGCCCGGCGCGCGGCGGCGCGGCACGGGGCGCTGGTCCGCGGTCCGGCGCTGGTACGAGGAAGAGCTGGGCTGGGCGACCCTGCCCGGGTCGCCGCCGCGGCTGCCCGCCGGGGTGTGCTTCGACGTCCTGGACGTGCCGGCCGGGGCCGGCGCGCGGGCGCTGCGGCATCTCGCGCCGGGCTCACCGGTGGCCCTGCGGGGCGACCGGATGGCGCTGCTGGTGGCGGCGGGCGGCGCGGAGGAGCTGCCGGGGCTGCTGGACTGGCTGGAGTGGGGCGCCGTAGCGCTCGATGTGCGGGCCCTGGGGGCGGGGGACGCGCTGGAGGCGCCGCTGCCGCCCGGATGGCCCCTGCCGTCGGCCGGGAGCCTGGAGGGGGCCGCCATGTGGCTGCGGCCCCCTGGACCGGGGCGCGAGGCCGGGGCCTCACTGCCCGCGATGCCGGGCATGGGACGCGAGGGGAACGCCCCTGATCTCGTACGGCTCGTGGACACGGTGGCGATGTGCTGTCACCGGATCCGGCTGCGGCGGGAATGCGGCGGGGAGCCTGTCGCGCCGTAGCGTCGTACTGATTGTCATACTGGAATTCGAGTGTTTCGGCTGATCAGCCGTTGGCCTTCTCGTACGCCTCGCGGATGGACGCGGGGACGCGGCCGCGGTCGTTGACCTCAAGGCCGTTCTCCTTGGCCCAGGCGCGGATCGCCGCGGTGTCCTGGCTGCCGCCGGCGGCGGCGCGGGCCTTTCCACGTCCACCGGAGGCACGGCCACCGGTACGACGCCCACCCTTGACATAGGGGTCGAGAAGACCGCGCAGCTTGTCCGCATTGGCGGTCGTGAGATCGATCTCGTAGGTCTTGCCGTCCAGCGCGAACGTCACCGTCTCGTCCGCCTCGCCGCCGTCGAGGTCGTCGACAAGAAGGACCTGAACCTTCTGTGCCACCGGATTTCCTTTCATCGATAACGTTGAGGGTCAGGGTGCGCGCGTCCGCCCGTTTCGCCGCCCCTGTTATATGCAGTACTGCAGTACGTCGGAAAGCAAACCGCTTTTGCGGGAAAAACACAAACCCCCCGGAGAGGGCCGCGGAGGGCCCGCGGGCCGGGAAGATGCGCGTTTCGGACATAGGGCACCGCGCATAGTCGCCGGGCAATGACGATCACAGATGCAGAAGCATCCGGCTGTTGCCCAAGGTGTTCGGTTTCACCCGTTCGAGTCCGAGGAACTCCGCGACGCCCTCGTCATAGGAACGCAGCAGCTCCGCGTAGACATCCGTGTCGACCGGCGTCTCGCCGATCTCGACGAAGCCGTGCTTCCCGAAGAAGTCGACTTCGAAGGTCAGGCAGAAAACCCGGCGAACACCGAGCCAACGTGCCGTGTGCAGCAACTTCTCCAGCAACTGATGGCCGACGCCCGCGCCCTTGAGGCCGGGCTTCACCGCGAGAGTGCGGACTTCCGCGAGGTCCTCCCACATGACGTGCAGCGCACCGCAGCCGACGACCTCGGCGTTGTCGTCCCGTTCCGCGACCCAGAACTCCTGGATGTCCTCGTAAAGCGTGACCGTGGCTTTGTCGAGCAGGATGCGCCCGCGGACGTAGGCGTCGAGGAGCTGGCGCACGGCCGGCACATCGCCGGTGCGGGCCCGGCGGACCGTGATGGCTTTTGCGGGGACTTCGGGACGCTCTGCGGACATGAGCGGACGCTATCGCTCGCCGGTGTCCTCCGCCGAGCCGGGGTTCTCCCGTTGCTCCGCTTGTGCGGCGTGCGGTTCCCCGGCTTCGGGGGCATGCCGGGTTTCCGGCCCCTGGACGATGCGTACGGCGTCCTGGAGGGCCTGGCGCTGTTCCTCGCTCATCATCCCGAAGAAGGCGACGAGTGCGGCGGCGGGGTTGTCGCTCTGCGACCAGGCATCGTTCATGAGGGCGGCGGCGTAGGCGGCGCGGGTGGAGACCGCCTCATATCGATAGGCGCGGCCTTCCGCCTCGCGGCGGACCCAGCCCTTCTGATGGAGATTGTCCAACACGGTCATCACCGTGGTGTACGCGATGGTGCGTTCCTGCTGGAGGTCTTCCAGGACTTCTCGAACGGTCACCGGGCGGTTCCACTTCCACACCCGCGTCATGACCGCGTCTTCGAGTTCTCCCAAGGGGCGAGGCACAACTCAGAACAATAGTGGGAGAACCGGCCAACGGCGCACCGAACGTGCGGAAACTTGCGAATCGGGACAAAAAGGACGTGCGAGGGGAAAGTGGTGCACACCCCGGCCCGCGACAGCCCCTCGGAGCCTCAGGCGTCCCCGGCGGCGGCGGAACCGCCCCGCGCCGCCTCGGCTCGGGCGATCGCGGCGTCGACGGCCGCGTCCTCCTTGGTCTTGGCCGCCCCGCCCTGGGTCTTCACGATCACCCGGACCACACCGATGAAGAACACGGCCATCACGACCGGGGGCACAAGCGCGGAGACATAGTCCATGCGACCAGAGTAGCCATGGCGGACGGGGCGAATGGGGCGGGGTGGGTGAACACCGGCGGGTTGCCGGGCTTTCCTTGATCCACTCATCGCGGTGCGCGCCCGGCCGGTCCGGCGAGGCGATGGCGGGATCACCGGGGCGGGGCGCGCGGGGGCCCGGAGCGTCAGCCGACCAGCTGGCGGGGCGGGGCCGGGGGCTTGCGGCGGGGGAAGACCTCGCCGGGAGTGGGGATGGGGCGCTTGGGGGCGGAGGGGTCGGGGGCGGCGGGGCGCTCGGTCGGGGCCGGCTTCGGGGCGGGCTTGGGGGGCTGCTTGTCCGCGTCCTCCGACCGGGGGGCCGCGCCGCCCGACAGGGCCAGCAGGCGCGTCCTCGCGGGCGGCACCGACGGCGCCTGGACCCTGCGCGCACCCTGGGCGAAGCGGGCCCGCACGTCCTGTTCGGCGAGCGTCTGACAGCGCTCCAGCAGCGCCGCCGCCCGCGGGCTGCCCCGTAGCGCCCGCAGCGCCGCGAGGTCGTCCGGCACCGGCCGGTACGCGCCGCCCAGCGCCTCCTCCAGCAGGGTGAAGTAGCCGGCCGCGGTACCCGGGAGCGCGGCCCGGTAGCGGTCCAGGTCGGCCAGCAGGAAGGCGCGCAGTCTCACCCCCTCGTGGATCGCCTCGTCGAGCGACTCGGCGAGCCGGAGGCAGTCCTGGACGTCCTCGGCGGACGTGGGGCCGGGGTGAAGGGCGAGGGCGAGGGCGCGGCGGAGCACACGCAGCTCCTCCGCGCCGAACGCCATGCCGCCGCGGGATCCGTATGGCGTGGGCATGCGGCGACGCTACCGCTAATCGGACAAAAGTGACACAACGGGATGATGTGTCGCGAACCTTTCCCTCGACCGGGGCCACGTTCCCCACTCCCGCTCGGCCAAGAGGCCTACTCACGGGATTCCGCCCCGCCCCGGAGCCTTCGCCGGGCCGAGCGACCCGGCGGGCCCGGCGGCAGCCGACGGCGGCGGCTCCCTAGAACCGCGACGCGTTCCTCTCGTACACCAGCCGCAGTCCGATCAGCGTCAGCCACGGCTGGTGCTCGTCGATCACGGAGGACTCGCCCAGCACCATCGGCGCCAGGCCGCCCGTCGCGATCACCGTGACGTCGTCGGGGTCGTCGGCCAGCTCGCGGGCCATGCGGCTCACCACGCCGTCGACCTGGCCGGCGAAGCCGTACACGATGCCCGCCTGCATGGCTTCGACCGTGTTCTTGCCGATCACGCTGCGGGGACGGGCGACCTCGATCTTGCGGAGCTGGGCGCCCTTGACCCCGAGCGCCTCGACGGAGATCTCGATGCCGGGGGCGATGACGCCGCCGACGTACTCGCCGCGGGCGGAGATCGCGTCGAAGGTGGTCGCCGTGCCGAAGTCCACGACGACGGCCGGGCCGCCGTACAGCTCCACCGCCGCGGCGGAGTTGATGATGCGGTCGGCGCCGACCTCCTTGGGGTTGTCGGTGAGGATGGGCACGCCGGTCTTGACGCCCGGTTCCACGAGGACCGCGGGGACGTCGCCGTAGTAGCGCCGGGTGACCTCGCGCAGTTCGTGCAGGACCGACGGGACCGTGGCGCAGATCGCTATCCCGTCGATGCCGTCGCCCAGTTCGTCGCCGAGCAGCGGGTGCATGCCCATCAGACCCTGGAGCAGCACCGCCAGCTCGTCGGCCGTGCGGCGGGCGTCGGTGGAGATGCGCCAGTGCTCCACGATGTCCTCGCCGTCGAACAGGCCGAGGACGGTTTGCGTGTTGCCGACGTCGATCGTGAGCAGCATGGCCGTTACTCCGCCTCCCGCAGGTCCAGGCCGATGTCCAGGATCGGCGAGGAGTGGGTGAGCGCGCCGACGGCGAGGAAGTCGACGCCGGTCTCCGCGTAGGCGCGCGCGGTCGCGAGCGTGAGGCGGCCGGAGGCCTCCAGGAGCGCCCGGCCGTTCACGATGCCGACGGCCTCCGCGCACTCGCCGGGCGTGAAGTTGTCGAGCAGGATCAGGTCGGCGCCCGCCTCCACGACCTCGCGCAGCTGGTGCAGGGTGTCGACCTCGACCTCGATCGGCACGTCCGGGAAGGACTCCCGTACGGCCTTGAACGCCTGGGCGACGCCACCGGCGGCGACCACGTGGTTGTCCTTGACGAGGGCCGCGTCCGACAGGGACATGCGGTGGTTGACGCCGCCGCCCGCGCGGACCGCGAACTTCTCCAGGGCGCGCAGGCCCGGGGTCGTCTTGCGGGTGTCGCGGACCTTGGTCTTCGTGCCGTCCAGGACGTCCGCCCACGCGCGCGTCGCGGTCGCGATGCCGGACAGGCGGCACAGCAGGTTCAGCGCGCTGCGCTCGGCGGTGAGCAGGTCGCGGGTGCGGGTGGTGACGGACAGCAGCTTCTGCCCGGCCTCGACGCGGTCGCCGTCCTCCACGTGCCGCTCGACCTCGAACTCGTCCGTGCAGACGACGGAGAGCACGGCCTCGGCGACCCGCAGCCCGGCCACGACGCCCGCCTCACGCGCGGTGAAGTCGCCGGTGGCCACGGCCTCTTCGGAGATGGTGGCGACCGTGGTCACGTCCACCCCGCCGGCCAGGTCCTCCTGGATGGCCACGGTGGCGATGTCCTCGACCTCGATCGGGTCGAGCCCGGCGGCGGCCAGCAGTTCGGCGAGCACGGGGTCGAGCCCGCACTCCAGGTACTCCTCGTCGTGGTCCGCGCCGCAGCCACAGCCGTCGCCGCAGCCACCGGTCGTCACGAGGGAAAGGTCGTCGGTGCTCACGTCTGTCACTGCTCCTGAGGCGCTGGGTGTTACCGGGTAGGGGGGAAGTCTGCGGTGTCGGTGGGACGCACTGCCAGCGAACGGTCCGGATCGAGCCGGGCGACGATGTGGCGCCGCCAGCGCGTGTCGTCGCGCTCGGCGTGGTCCTGGCGCCAGTGGCAGCCGCGGGTCTCCTCGCGCAGCAGGGCGGCGGCGACCAGGACGCGGGCCACGCACAGGAGGTTGGTGGCCTCCCAGGTGTCCACGCCGGGCTCGGCGGTCTTGCCGTTCTCGTCCAGGGCGTCCCGGGCGTCCGTGTGCAGCCGCTGGAGCTGCTCGGCGGCTCCCGCGAGGGACTCCGCACTGCGCAGCACGCCGGCGCCACCGCTCATGATCCGCTGGATGGCGAACCGGGACTCGGGCGCGAGCAGCGGGTGCGCCGGCTTGTCGGGGTACGGGACCGGCTGGGGCACCGGGGCGCGCAGGCCGTCCGCGGCGCGCTCGGCGGCGATGTCCGCGGCGATCCGCTCGGCGTAGACCAGGCCCTCCAGCAGGGAGTTGGAGGCGAGCCGGTTGGCGCCGTGCACGCCGGTGCAGGCGCACTCCCCGCACGCGTACAGGCCGGGCACGGTGGTGCGGCCGTGGTCGTCGGTGCGCACGCCGCCGGAGGCGTGGTGGGCGGCCGGCGCGATCGGGATGGGCTCGGTGACCGGGTCGATGCCGTTGGCGCGGCAGGCGGCCAGGATGGTCGGGAAGCGGTGCGCCCACATCTCGGCGCCGAAGTGCCGGGCGTCGAGGAACATGTGCTCGGCGTCCTGCTCCTGCATCCGCCGCATGATGCCCTTGGCGACGATGTCCCGGGGCGCCAGCTCGGCCAGTTCGTGCTGGCCCACCATGAAGCGCACGCCGTCGGCGTCGACCAGGTGGGCGCCCTCGCCGCGCACCGCCTCGGAGACCAGCGGCTGCTGGCCCTCCGCGTCCGGGCCGAGGAACAGCACGGTCGGGTGGAACTGCACGAACTCCAGGTCGCTGACCTCGGCGCCGGCGCGCAGCGCGAGGGCCACGCCGTCACCGGTGGACACCGACGGGTTGGTGGTGGCGGCGAACACCTGGCCCATGCCGCCGGTGGCGAGCACCACCGCGGGGGCGTGCACGGCGCCCACGCCGTCGTGCTGGCCCTCGCCCATGACGTGCAGGGTGACGCCGGCCGTGCGGCCCTCGGCGTCGGTGAGCAGGTCCAGGACGAGCGCGTTCTCGATGGTGCGCAGGCCGCGCGCGCGGACCGCCTCGACCAGCGCGCGGGAGATCTCGGCGCCGGTGGCGTCGCCGCCCGCGTGCGCGATCCGGCGCCGGTGGTGGCCGCCCTCGCGGGTGAGGGCGAGACCGCCCTCGGAGGACTCGTCGAAGTGGGCTCCGGTGTCGATGAGCCGTCGCACCGCGTCCGGTCCCTCGGTGACGAGGAGGCGTACGGCCGCCTCGTCGCACAGGCCCGCCCCCGCGACCAGGGTGTCGTCCAGGTGCTGCTCGGGGGTGTCGCCCTCGCCGAGGGCGGCCGCGATGCCGCCCTGGGCCCAGCGGGTGGAGCCGTCGTCCAGGCGCGCCTTGGTGACGACCACCGTGGTGAGTCCGGCGGCCTCGCAGCGCAGGGCGGCGGTCAGGCCGGCCACCCCGGAGCCGACGACGACCACGTCCGCGGTGATGGCCCAGCCGGGGGCGGGCGCGTGCAGTCGTATGCCTGTGCTGGTCACGAGGCGGCTCCGAGGGTTCCGAAGGTGAGCGGAAGGTTGTCGATCAGCCGGGTGGCGCCGACCCGGGCGGCGACGGCGAGGACCGCCTCGCCGGTGAAGCCGTCGCCGATCTCGGTGAAGTCCGACGGGTCGACCAGGGCGAGGTAGTCCAGTTCGAGCGGCGGGTCGTAGTGGGCGGCCTCGTCCAGGACCTGGCGGGCGGCCGCGCGGACGGCGGCCGGGCCGCCGGGGGACGACGTGGCCACCGCGTGTGCGTCGGCGGCCGCGCGGGACTCCCCTATCGCGCTCAGCGCCTCGGCGCGCGCCTGGGTGGCGGGCACCTCGCGGGCCCGCGCACGCAGCGCCTCCTGGGCGGCGTGCCGGTCGCGGCCCGCGAACAGCGCGCGGGACAGGGCGAGGGCGGTGCGGCGCTCGTCGGGCGACAGGAAGCGGTTGCGGCTGGACAGCGCGAGCCCGTCCTCCTCGCGCACGGTCGGCACGCCGACGATCTCGATGCCGAAGTTCAGGTCCCGCACCATGCGCCGGATCAGGGCGAGCTGCTGGGCGTCCTTCTGGCCGTAGAGGGCGACGTCGGGGCGGGTGAGGTGGAGCAGCTTGGCGACGACGGTGAGCATGCCGTCGAAGTGCCCGGGGCGCGAGGAGCCCTCCAGGCGTTCGCCCATGGGACCCGCGGTGACGCGGACCTGGGGGTCGCCGCCGGGGTAGACCTCGTCCACGGAGGGCGCGAACACGGCGTCGGCTCCGGCCTGCTCGGCGATCTTCAGGTCGGCTTCCAGGGTGCGCGGGTAGCGGTCCAGGTCCTCGCCCGCCCCGAACTGGAGCGGGTTGACGAAGACGGTCACGACGACCTCGCCGTCCGGGCCCGCGATCCGCCGCGCGGAGCGGATGAGGGTGGCGTGGCCTTCATGCAGGGCGCCCATGGTCATCACGACGGCGCGACGGCCCCTGCGGGTGCGGGCGTGCAGCTCCTGGGCGGTGCTGAGCAGGGCGGTGGTCATCGGTCGTTCCCCTCCGTGCCGTTCGTGCCGTCGGTGCCTTCGTCGCCCTTGAGGCCGGGCGCGCCGTCGGTGCCTTCCGTGCCCTGCGTGCCCTGCGTGCCGTCGGCCAGCGCGCCGAGAAGGTCCTCGGCGAGTTCCGGCTTGAGCAGGCCGTGCGCGAGGGCGCGGTCGGCGGTGGCGCGGGCCATCGCGACGTAGCCCGCGACGGTGGCCGGGGCGTGCCTGCGCAGTTCGGTGATGTGGGCGGCGACGGTGCCGGCGTCCCCGCGGGCGACCGGGCCGGTGAGGGCGGCGTCGCCGGAGCGCAGGGCGTTGTCGAGGGCGGCGCCGAGCAGGGGGCCGAGCATCCGGTCGGGGGCCTCGACGCCGGCCGTGCGCAGCAGCTCCATGGCCTGGGCGACCAGGGTGACCAGATGGTTGGCGCCGAGGGCGAGGGCGGCGTGGTAGAGCGGGCGGTTCTCCTCGCTGATCCACTCCGGCTCGCCGCCCATCTCGATCACCAGGGCCTGCGCGGCCAGCCGCAGCTCCTCGGGCGCGGTGACGCCGAAGGAGCAGCCCGCGAGGCGCTGGACGTCCACGGCGGTGCCGGTGAAGGTCATCGCGGGGTGCAGGGCGAGCGGCAGGGCGCCCGCGCGCAGGGCGGGGTCGAGCACCTTGGCGCCGTACCGGCCGGAGGTGTGCACGAGCAGTTGGCCGGGCCGCACGGCACCGGTCTCCGCGAGCCCCGCGACCAGTGCGGGCAGCACGTCGTCGGGGACGGTGAGCAGCACCAGGTCGGCACGCTGGAGGACCTCGGCGGGCGGCACCAGGGGCACACCGGGGAGCAGGGTCTCGGCGCGTCTGCGGGAGGCGTCGGAGACACCGGAGACGGCCACCGGGCGATGCCCGGCGAGCTGGAGGGACGCGGCCAGCGCGGGGCCCACGCGGCCGGCGCCCACGACGCCGACGGTGAGCCGCGCGGGGCGGTCCCTGAGGTCTTGCTGGTGGACTGTACTCACGCGACGGCGGCCTTCCCGTTCCAGTCCGCTTCGGGTACCGGACGATGTACCGGACGATTTCTCGTCATGTTAACGCTATCTCGGGCTTCCGCCGACCGGTTGTCCACAGGCTGTGGGTTTCCCCACGCGGCCGCGCGCGGATATACCGGTGCCCCGGGCGGTTCCGGCGCGGCATGATCCCGGGCATGACCGATACAGCTGGGCAGGACACGGGACCTACGGCCACGGAGCGGTGGGCGGCGGTACGACGACGGGGGGCGCGCGGGCTGAACCGCGCGGGGGCGGGCGACTCGATCGGCGAACGCCTCGCGTACCTGGCGGAGGCGGGCTCCGGGGTGTACGACCTGGACGAATCCGCCGACATCTACGGCAACCGGATCGTCGCCGCCCTGGAGGAGAGGGTCGCCGCGCTGCTCGGCATGGAGGCCGCCGCGTTCTTCCCGACCGGCACCATGGCCCAGCAGGTGGCGCTGCGCTGCTGGGCGGGCCGCACCGGCGACCCCGCGGTCGCCCTGCACCCCATGTCCCATCCCGAGGTGCACGAGCGCGACGCCCTCAGCCAGGTCAGCGGGCTGCGCCCGGTGCACGTCGGCAGCGGACCCCGTCAGCCGACGGCGGCGGAGATACGCGAGGTCGGGGAGCCCTTCGGCGCGCTGATGCTCGAACTGCCGCTGCGGGACGCCGGGTTCGTGCTGCCCACCTGGGAGGAGCTGACGGAGGCGGTGGAGGCGGCGCGGGAGCGCGAGGCGGTGGTGCACTTCGACGGCGCGCGCCTGTGGGAGTGCGCCGAGCACTTCGGGCGCCCCCTGGAGGAGATCGCGGGCCTGGCCGACAGCGTCTACGTGTCGTTCTACAAGTCCCTCGACGGCCTCGGCGGCGCCGCGCTCGCCGGGCCGCGGACGCTGGTCGAGGAGGCGCGCACCTGGCGGCACCGGTACGGCGGGCAGGTCTTCCAGCAGTTCCCGACCGCGCTGTCCGCGCTGATCGGCCTGGAGCGCGCGCTGCCCCGGCTGCCCGCGTACGTCCGCCACGCGCGCGTGGTCGCCGCCGCGCTGCGCGAGGGGTTCGCCGAGGCGGGGCTCGCGTGGGCGCGGGTCCACCCCGAGGTGCCGCACACGCACGAGTTCCAGGTCTGGCTGCCGTATCCGCCCGAGGCGGTGGCCGAGGCGGCGCTGCGCCAGGCCGAGGAGACCTCGGTGGCCCTCTTCCCCGGCCACTGGTCCGGCGACTTCGGCCCGGGTCTGGCCTGGACGGAGGTCTCGGTGCGCGAACCCGGGCTGGAGTGGACGGCGGAGGACGTGCGGGCGGCCGTACGGGACTTCGTGGGGCGGTTGCCGGACCGGGGGTGAGCAGGGGGCGGTGCCCCGGGGAGGGCGGGCCCGGGGCGCCGTCGGCGGGTCGCCGGGGAGTCACCGGGTGACGTCCCGGCGGAGCGCGCGGACGGTGACGCAGCCGGGCGCGCCGGTGCGGCCCGCTCCCCGAAGGGCACCACCCGTGCCGTCACCCCAGGCCGCGGCCGCCCGCCCGCACCAGCCCGGTCTCGTAGGCCAGCACCACCACCTGCACCCGGTCCCGCAGCCCCAGCTTGGTCAGGATGCGGCCCACATGGGTCTTCACGGTCGCCTCGGACAGCACGAGCCGCGCCGCGATCTCGCCGTTGGACAGCCCCTGCGCGACCAGCACCATCACCTCGCGCTCCCGCTCGGTGAGCCGCTCCAGCTCCTTGTGCCGGGGCTCCCGGGCGCCCGAGGGCAGCATCGGCGCGAACCTGTCCAGCAGCCGCCGCGTGGTGGAGGGCGCCACCACCGCGTCACCGCTGTGCACGGCGCGGATGGCGGCCAGCAGCTCGCCCGGCGGCACGTCCTTGAGCATGAACCCGGAGGCGCCCGCCTTCAGCCCGGAGAAGGCGTACTCGTCCAGGTCGAACGTGGTCAGGATCAGCACCTTGGGCGGGTCGGGCTGCGCGCAGATCCGCCGGGTGGCCTCCACACCGTCGAGCTTGGGCATGCGGACGTCCATCAGGACGACGTCGACCGCGGTCGAGCGCAACGCCTCCAGGGCCTCGACGCCGTCACCCGCCTCGGCGACGACCTCCATGTCCGGCTGGGCGGCGAGCACCATCCCGAACCCGGTGCGCAGCAGCACCTGGTCGTCGACGAGCATCACGCGGATCGTCATCGGGGTCCCTCTTCCATCGGTCGGTGACTCAGTGCGCCGGTTTGAGCGGCAGCAGGACGCTGATACGGAACCCTCCGCCGGGACGCGGGCCGGCGTCCAGGGTGCCGCCGACCATGCCGACGCGCTCCCGCATGCCGATCAGGCCGTGCCCCCGGCCGTCCGCGCCGCCCTCCTCGTACAGCTCCTGGGGGGCGCCCTTGCCGTCGTCCTCCACGAGCAGGCCGAGCCCGTCGTCGAAGTAGACCAGGCGGACGCTCGCACCCGCGTTCGGGCCGCCATGCTTGCGGGTGTTGGTCAGCGCCTCCTGCACGATCCGGTACGCGGTCAGCTCGACCCCGCTGGGCAGCGGGCGCGGGGTGCCCTCCACCTTGAAGTCGACGGGCAGGCCCGAGGCGCGGCACTGCTCGATCAGCTCGTCGATCTGCTCGACGTCGGGCTGCGGGACGTACTCCCCGCCCTCCTGGTGCTCCCCGGTGCGCAGCACGCCCAGCAGGCGGCGCATCTCGGCGAGCGCCTGCCGGCCGGTCGAGGAGATCGTCTCCAGGGCCTTCTTGGCCTGGTCGGGGGCGGCGTCCAGGACGTAGGCGGCGCCGTCGGCCTGGACGACCATCACGGACACGTTGTGCGCGACGACGTCGTGCAGTTCGCGGGCGATCCGGGCGCGCTCGGCGGCGACCGCGACCTTCGACTGCGCCTCGCGCTCCTTCTCCAGGCGGGCCGCGCGCTCCTCCAGCTGGGCGAAGTAGGCGCGCCGGGTGCGCATGGAGTCGCCGAGCACCCAGGCCAGCGTGAACGGCACGGTCTGGAAGACCACGATGGCGATCTTCCCGGGGAAACTGGCGTGCTCGGCCGGCCAGCGCAGCTGCGCCATGATCGCGGCACAGAAACTGGCGAGGAGGGCGAGCCGGGAGGCCCAGCGCGCGCCCATCGTGGCGACCGTGTAGGCGATCACCAGGAGGGCGAAGTCGGCGACGGTCGTCTGGACGTCCAGCACCAGCTGGGACAGGCCGGTGGCGAGCGCGAGCAGCAGCATCTGCTCCGGGAACCGGCGGCGCAGCGCGACGACGACACACAGGACGGCGGAGACGGCGATCCCCGCCCCGATCGGCCCCGTGTGCGCGGGTTTCCCGTGCAGGTTGACCTCGCTGATGACCGACAGCCCGAACAGGACGACGGCCCAGAGGGAGTCGACCCCGGTCGGGTGACGGCGGAGGAAGTCGTAGAGGCGCTGCACGTAACCCAGAGTAGGGAAACGGAATGCCCGCACGGGTCAACCGGAGGACCGATCCGGGCTCGGCGGACGTACTCCCCAAGGTGGAGGAGTTGATCATCTGTGCGCCTAGTCTGGTGCGGTGACGCAGGAGAGGCGCGGGCAGGGACCGGGCACACCGGAGGGCGCGGGCCCGCGGGGCTGTCCGCGGGGCTGGCGGGCGGCGGCCGAGGAGGCCCTGTACGGCCCCTGCGGCTTCTACCGGCGCCCCGAGGGGCCCGCCGGGCACTTCCGTACGTCCGTGCACGCCTCGCCGCTGTTCGCGCGGGCCGTGGCGGAGCTGCTGTGCCGGGTCGACGCGGCGCTGGGACGGCCCGGGACGCTGGACTTCGTGGACATGGCGGCCGGGCGGGGCGAGCTGGTCACCGGTGTGCTCGACGCCCTGCCGGACGAGGTGGCGGCGCGCGTACGGCCGTACGCCGTCGAGATCGCCGGCCGCCCCGCGGACATGGACGCGCGCGTCGCCTGGCTCGGTGAGCCCCCGGAGGCGGTCACCGGGCTGCTGTTCGCCAACGAGTGGCTGGACAACGTGCCCGTGGACGTGGCCGAGGCGGACTCCTCGGGCGTGCCCCGGTACGTGCTCGTCGGCGACGACGGGACCGAGCGGCTCGGCGGACCGGTGACCGGCGCGGACGCGGACTGGCTGGCGCGCTGGTGGCCGCTGCGGGCCGAGGAGGGGCTGCGAGCGGAGATCGGGCTGCCCCGCGACCGGGCGTGGGCGGCCGCCGCGCGCCGGGTGGTGCGCGGGCTCGCGGTGGCCGTGGACTACGCCCACACCGCTGGCACGCGCCCCCCGTTCGGCACCCTCACGGGCTTCCGCGCGGGCCGCGAGACGACCCCCGTACCGGACGGGACCTGCGACATCACGGCCCATGTCGCCCTGGACGCCTGCGCGGCGGCAGGGCCGGCCCCGGTGCGCCTCCTCACCCAGCGCGCCGCCCTCCACGCCCTGGGCATCACCGGCGCACGCCCCCCGCTCGCGCTCGCCTCCACCGACCCCGCCGCCTATGTGCGCGCCCTCGCGAGCGCCGGGGAAGCCGCCGAACTCACCGCTCCCGGCGGCCTCGGCGACTTCGGCTGGCTGCTCCGGCCGACCGGAATCGCGGACCCGCTGGGAAGCGCGGACACTCCGGCCTGAGCCGGGCCCACCGGTCGAGACCGCGGCCTGCTTGTCGCGATCGCGCCCTGCTTGTCGCGGTCGCGGCCTACTTGTCGCGGTCGCGGCCTACTTGTCGCGGTCGCGGCCTACTTGTCGCGGTCGCGGCCTACTTGTCGATGTCGCCGACCACGAAGAACATCGAGCCCAGGATGGCCACCATGTCCGCCACCAGCGTCCCGGGCAGCAGTTCGGTGAGCGCCTGGATGTTGTTGTACGACGCCGAGCGCAGCTTGAGCCGGTACGGGGTCTTCTCGCCCTTGCTGACCAGGTAGTAGCCGTTGATGCCGAGCGGGTTCTCGGTCCAGGCGTACGTGTGGCCCTCGGGCGCCTTCAGCACCTTCGGCAGGCGCTGGTTGATCGGTCCGGGCGCCAGCTCGGCGAGCCGGTCCAGGCAGGCGTCCGCGAGGTCCAGCGCGTTGTGCGTCTGCTCCAGGAGCACCTCGAAGCGGGCGAGGCAGTCGCCCTCGCTCCGCGTGACGACCCTCAGCGTGTCCTGGAGCTCGCCGTAGGCCAGGTACGGCTCGTCGCGGCGCAGGTCGAAGTCGACGCCCGAGCCGCGCGCGATGGGCCCGCTCACGCCGTACGCGTGCACCGCCTCGGGAGCGAGCGCGCCGACCCCGCGCGTGCGCCCCCGGAAGATCTCGTTGCCGAGCACCAGGTCGTCGAAGACGTCCATGCGCGAGCGCACGGCGGCGACGGCGGCCCGCGCACGGCTCGCCCACCCGGCCGGCAGGTCCTCCTTGAGGCCGCCGACGCGGTTGAACATGTAGTGCATGCGCCCGCCGGAGACCTCCTCCATCACGTTCTGCAGCACCTCGCGCTCGCGGAACGCGTAGAACACCGGCGTGATCCCGCCCAGTTCCAGCGGGTAGGAGCCGAGGAACATCAGGTGGTTGAGCACCCGGTTCAGCTCGGCGAGCAGTGTGCGCGTCCACACCGCGCGCTCGGGCACCTCCATGCCGAGCATCCGCTCCACGGCGAGGACCACGCCCAGCTCGTTCGAGAACGCCGACAGCCAGTCGTGGCGGTTGGCCAGCATGATGATCTGCCGGTAGTCCCGCGCCTCGAAGAGTTTCTCGGCGCCGCGGTGCATATAGCCGATGACCGGCTCGGCGTGCACGATGCGCTCCCCGTCCAGCACCAGCCTGAGCCGCAGCACGCCGTGCGTGGACGGGTGCTGGGGTCCGATGTTGAGCACCATGTCGGTGCTTTCCGCGGCACCACCGATCCCGACCGTGGTCTGCGTCGTAGGACTCATGCCCCCAGTTTCCCCCATGCCGGGACGCGAGAAGGCCCGGCTCCCCCAGGGGATGCTGTTGGTTACCAACAGCATCCCCTGGGGGAGGCCGGGCCCCGCGGGCGACGTGCCGGCGTCAGGAGGCCGCGCTGCGCAGCCCCTGGAGGTCGATCACCTCGGTCTCGTCGTGCGCCGTCAGGTCGATGACCTGGCCGACACCGCGCGCCTTGTCGTCGGCGGGCTTGAACTCCGCCTCCGCCTCGGCCTTGTGCACGGCCAGCGCCTCCTGGCCGACGACATCGGCCAGGTCCTCGTTCTGCACGGAGTCCAGCGCGGCCTTCGGCGCCGCCTTCTGCGTGCCGAAGAAGTCGAAACCACCCTTGGTGACCGGACGCCGCGCGGGCGCGGCCGGTACGACGGCCACGGCGGTCGGCACGGTGAAGTGCCCGGCGCGGGGCGGGCCCACGGGGGACTCGGAGGCCGCGGGGGCCTCGGAAGCCATGGAGGTTTCGGGGGCTTCGGGAGCCCCCGGGGCCTCGGCGGTCTCCGGTGAGGCGGGCTCGGCCGCCGTCGCGTGTCCGTCGGCCGTCAGCGGCCGGTCCTGCGCCTCTTCGCCGTCCCGCGCGTCCTCGACGGCCTCGACGCCTTCGCCACGCGAGGCGCCCTCGGCACCCGAAGCGCCCTCGACGCCCGCCCCGTGCTCAGCCTTCGGCGCGTGCTCAGCCTTCGCCTCGTCCCCGGCCGTCGGCTCGACTCCGGCCTCCGGCGCGGCTCCGGCCTCCGCCGTCTCCGCCCCGCTCCGCCCGGCTATGTCACCCTCGGCGCCGTCCCCTTTGGCACCGGCACCGTTCTCCCCCGCCGTCTCCGGCCCGGCGGCAGCGGCGGCCGAATCCCGCTCGAACGCGGCGAGCGCCCGCAGCGCCTGCCCGTACAGCTTGGCGCCCTCGGCCGAGAAGACGTCGTACGCCTTTCGGGGCGTCTCCTCGGCGGCGGTCCGTGCCGGCGGCAGCGCGGGCGAGGCCCCCCGGGACGGCAGCGAGGGCGAGGCCGCCCGGGACGGCAGCGAGGGCGACGGGCGCGTCGCGGCAGGCGGCAGCGCGGGCGCGACGGACTCGATCTCCAGCAGGCGGCGCCCCTCCAGGGCGCTGGCGCGCTCGGTCTCCGCGGTGGCGTACCGGCGCAGCAGGGCAGCGTGCTCGTTGCGCAGGCCGGCCAGTTCGGCGCGTTTGGCGCGCAGCCGCTGCTCCAGCTTGACGCGCAGTTCGCGCGACTCCTCCAGGTCTGTCTCCAGCTCGGCGACCCGTTCCTCGAAGCGCCACTCGTCACTGGCTCGCGCGCGGGCGAGGTCGGCGACCTGTTTGCCCGCGTGGATGTCCCAGCGGCGCATCACGAACGCACCGGCGAGCGCGGTCGCCGCAGCGGCCCCGGCCAGCACGCGCAACACCGCGGCCTCGGAGAACACCCAGGGACCCAGCGCGCACACGACGGAGACGCCGGCGATCGCGGAGGGGGGCAACAGCCGGTGCAGAGGCGGGGAATGGCGGTGGCGTCCACGTGGCATGGCCAGAAACTTACCGCGCGTAGGCGAATGATGGACCCCCACCCCGCAAAAACACGGCCATACCGCGCGCCTCACAGGGTGTCAGGATCGGGGTCCTCAGTGGGAGACCAACCGGGCGCTGAGCCACTGCAACGCCGCCGGGATCTCACGGCGCCAGGTGTTGAAGTTGTGCCCACCGCTCGGGAGGATGATCGAAGAAATCCTGGTCACGTTCGTGTCCTGCACATTCTTGATGAACCGAAGCGTGTCCTTGTAGTTGTGCTCACCGATTTTGCTGCTGGTGACCAGTAGTGACGTTTCCGGGGCCGACTGGTGCTTGAGCACCCAGAAGAGGTTGGCACGATTGCGCAGGTTCTTGTCGCCGTGGAACAGGTCCCCGGTGGTCGCGTCGATCGGCGCCTTGTAGTACGGCGACAGGCCCACGGCGGCGCCGTACGACCTCGGGTGGTGCATGGCGATCTTCAGGGCGCAGTACCCGCCGGTCGAGTCGCCGATGATGCCCCAGCTCGCGGGCGTGGCGTCGACGCGGTAACGAGCCTTCACCGCGTCGCGCAGGTCCTTGGCGAAGAACGTCTCGGTCTTCGGGCCCCCGGGCACGTCCACGCACTCGGTGTCCCGCGGCGGCGCCACGGCCGGGCGCAGCATCACCAGGATCATCGGCTGCATCTTGCCGCCCTTGGCGAGCTGCTGGGCCGTGCTCGGGTAGTGCAGCTTGTCCACCAGCGCCTGCGCGGTGCCGGGGTAGCCGGTCAGCACGACGGAGACCGGGAACTTGCGGGTGCGGTCCTGGAAGTACTCCGGCGGCAGGTACACGAACGCCGGCGCGGCGATCCGCGTCGTCCGGCCCAGGATGTCGACCTTCTGGATCTGCCCGGCCACCCGCGGCACCCCGCTGCTCACCCCGGCGACCCGCGAGGTGGACACCACCCGGATCGGATCGCCGGCGCCGTCCGCTATGTGGTCGACGACCACGCCCTCGCCGTTCTCCTGCCCGAACAGGTCGGCCCAGGTGGCGTAGAAGCCGAAGGCCTGGTTGGCGGCGAGCCCCACCGAGGCGAACACGGCGACCTGGGTGGCCAGCAGCAGGCCGACCCGCCCGCCGACGGCCCGCCAGTTCTGCCGGGCGAGCCGCGGCCACAGCCACACCGTGCCCGCGAACAGCGCCACGGCGAACACCACCGCCAGCATCAGGACCTTGTTGCTCGTGAGACCCATGGACTGTTCCTGCCTGCGCTCTCGGCCCGTTGCTCGCCACGCTTCGTCGCGCGGGGTTGCCCGGGGCGTTCCTCGGCCTTTGACCCGACTTTCCGGTGGGGAGTGAACCTCTCTCCCCGAGACACCGTCCTAGAGGGCGCAATGTCACCGGATGCCCGATCGGGCCCGGGTTCAAGGTCTCTCGCAGAACTACGGGATGCGATGTCTGTCAGGATAGATGGGGAAATGTCGGGCGGGGTTCCGGGCCGATCAAGCCGGGCGCGGCGCATACTGCGCGGCCCGCGCCCCGAGGCCGTCCCCGGTCTGGTCGGCAGGGCGGTCGCGCTCGTCGGCCTCCTGGACATTGCCGCCGGGGTCTTCCCGCGGTTCAGGCACAGCCGTATGCACGCCATCGCCGAGGTGCTGCCCGGGTCCTTCGGGCCCTTCGCGGCGGCGCTCTCGCTCAGCGCGGGCGTGCTGCTGCTCCTGCTGGCGCACGGGCTCAGGCGGCGCAAGCGCCGGGCGTGGCGGGCCGCGGTCGCGCTCCTGCCGGCCGGCGCGGTGGCTCAACTGCTCTACCGGCACTCGCTGATCGGGGTGCTGCTCGCGGTCGTCCTGCTGGTGCCGCTGGTGTGGCACCGCCGTGAGTTCGCCGCCCTGCCGGACCCGCGCAGCCGCTGGCGGGCCCTCGCCAACTTCGTGCTGATGAGCGCGGGTTCGCTGGTCCTCGGGCTGGTCATCGTCAGCGTCCACCCGCACCGCACGCTCGGCGACCCGAGCCTGGCCGACCGGCTCACCCACGTCGTCTACGGCCTGTTCGGCTTCGAGGGCCCGGTCGACTACCAGGGCGCCACCTCCTGGACCGTCGCCTTCTCGCTGGGCGCGCTCGGCTGGCTCACCGCCGTCACCACGATCTACCTGGCCTTCCGCCCCGAGCACCCGGCCGCCCACCTCACCGAGGACGACGAGGCGAAACTGCGGGCGCTGCTGGCCAAGCACGGCCGCCGCGACTCCCTCGGCCACTTCGCGCTGCGCCGCGACAAGGCGGTCGTCTTCTCGCCCAGCGGCAAGGCCGCGGTCACCTACCGCGTCATCTCCGGCGTGATGCTCGCCAGCGGCGACCCCATCGGCGACGTCGAGGCCTGGCCGGGTGCCATCGAGCGCTTCATGGACGAGGCCAAGGCGCACTCGTGGACGCCCGCGGTCGTGGGCTGCTCGGAGACTGGCGGCGAGGTGTGGACCCGCGAGACCGGCCTGGACGCCCTGGAACTGGGCGACGAGGCGGTGGTGGACGTGGCGGATTTCTCGCTCGCCGGACGCTCCATGCGCAACGTCCGGCAAATGGTCAAGCGCATCGAACGGGCCGGTTACGAAACCCGGGTACGGCGCATCCATGACCTCGGCGAGACGGAACTCGACCGCATCAGGCGGGCCGCGGAGGACTGGCGCGGCACCGACACCGAGCGCGGCTTCTCCATGGCGCTCGGCCGCATCGGCGACCCGGCCGACGGCGACTGCCTCATAGCCACCGCGCACAAGGCCGACGACGAACCCGGCGAGTACGGCGACCTGAAGGCGATCCTGCACTTCGTGCCCTGGGGCGAGGACGGCGCCTCGCTGGACCTGATGCGCCGCGACCGCAGCGCCGACCCCGGCATGAACGAACTGCTGATCGTGGCCGCCCTCCAGGCCGCCCCCAAGTTCGGCATCAGCCGCGTCTCGCTGAACTTCGCCATGTTCCGCTCCGCCCTCGCGCGCGGCGAGAAGATCGGCGCGGGCCCGGTGCTGCGCGCCTGGCGCGGACTGCTGGTGTTCCTCTCGCGCTGGTTCCAGATCGAGTCGCTGTACAAGTTCAACGCCAAGTTCCAGCCGCGCTGGGAGCCGCGCTTCATCGTCTACCGCGCCACGAGCGACCTGCCCCGCATCGGCTTCGCCACCATGCAGGCCGAGGGCTTCGTCACCCTGGCCCTGCCGCTCCCCCGCTTCCTGCGCCGCCGCCGCGCGGTCGCCGCCCGCGCGTGCGCCCACACGGTGACCGAACGGGACGCCCGCGCGGCGTGATCGCCCGTCCCGGCGGCGCCGCGGGCCCGCGAGCCGTGGCGGCGCCGTCCGGGGCCTACGCTGAACGTATGAACAACCACAGCGGGCGCGGCCGAGTGGCGGGCCTTCCGGCATGGGACCGGTGCGCGGTCATGGGGGTCGTGAACGTCACCCCCGATTCCTTCTCCGACGGCGGCCGCTGGTTCGACACCACCGCGGCCGTCAAGCACGGCCTCGACCTGGTCGCCGAGGGCGCCGACCTGGTGGACGTGGGCGGTGAGTCCACCCGCCCGGGCGCCACCCGGGTGGACGAGGCCGAGGAACTGCGCCGGGTCATCCCCGTCGTGCGCGGCCTCGCCTCCGAGGGCGTCGTCGTCTCCGTCGACACCATGCGCGCCTCCGTCGCGGCCCGGTCCCTCGCGGCCGGCGCGGCCCTCGTCAACGACGTCAGCGGCGGCCTCGTCGACCCCGAGATGATCCCGGTCGTCGCCGACGCCGGCGCCCCCTTCGTCGTCATGCACTGGCGCGGCCTCCTGGAGGGCGCCGCCGTCCAGGGCGTTTACGACGACGTCGTCGGCGAAGTCGTGGACGAGCTGCGCGCCCGGGTGGACGCCGTCCTGGCCGGCGGCATCGCGCCCGACCGGATCGTGGTCGACCCCGGCCTCGGCTTCTCCAAGGAGGCCGAGCACGACCTCGCCCTCCTCGCCCACCTGGACCGGCTGCACGCCCTCGGCCACCCCCTGCTGGTGGCCGCCTCCCGCAAGCGGTTCCTCGGCCGCGTCCTCGCCGGCCCCGAGGGCGCGCCCCCGCCCGCCCGGGAGCGCGACGCCGCCACCGCCGCCGTCTCCGCGCTCGCGGCGCAGGCGGGCGCCTGGGCCGTGCGCGTCCACGAGGTGCGCGCCACGGCGGACGCCGTACGGGTCGCGCGCGCGGTGGAAGAGGCCCGTACGACGGACGGAGCCCGGTGAGCGCCCCGCACACCGATGTGGAACAGGTGGAGGCCGCCAACACCGCCTTCTACGAGGCGCTGGAACGCGGCGACTTCGAGGAGGTCTCGGCCCTCTGGCTCACCCCCGCCGACCTGGGCGTCGACGAGGAGTACCACGACCCCGCCGACACCGGCGTGGTCTCCTGCGTCCACCCGGGCTGGCCGGTGCTCACCGGACGCGGCGAGGTCCTCAGGTCGTACGCCCTGATCATGGCGAACACCGACTACATCCAGTTCTTCCTCACCGACGTCCATGTCTCCGTCACCGGCGACACCGCGCTCGTGACCTGCACCGAGAACATCCTCAGCGGCGGCCCCGCCCCGGCGGAGGGCGACGAACTCGGGCCGCTGGTCGGCCAGCTCGTCGTCGCCACCAATGTGTTCCGGCGCACACCGCAGGGCTGGAAACTCTGGTCGCACCACGCCTCCCCGGTGCTGGCGGAGACCGACGACGAGGACGAAGGCGACGACGGCGCGAACGGGCTGAATCCGGACGACGGCCCCCTCGCCTGAGCGGGTAGGTAAAGGGCGGGCGCCCCGGCGGTTCCCGGAAGTGGTTGGAATCACCTCCCCCCGGGTATGACGGGCTACCAACCCATGACGGGGCCGGGTTCACCGGGGAAAACGGCCGGTGAACGCTGCGGGCGCCGGCCGGGCCCACGCCCCTGGGGCCCGGCTTTGTCGGTGCCCGCAGGTAGATTCGTGTGCGACCGGTGTGTCGCTCGCACGCGGTACGGCCGGTCGTTCCCGACGATTGCAGGAGTGATTCGCGTGGATCGTGTCGCGCTGCGCGGCCTGAGGGCTCGCGGGCACCACGGCGTGTTCCCCAGGGAGCGCGAGGAGGGCCAGACCTTCCTCGTGGACCTCGTCCTGGGCCTGGACATCCGGACGGCCGCGGCCGACGACGACCTGTCGAAGACCGTCCACTACGGCATCGTGGCCGAGGAGGTCGTGGCAGTGGTCGAGGGCGAGCCGGTGAACCTCATCGAGACGCTCGCCGAGCGGATCGCCCAGACCTGCCTGAAACACGGAGGGGTCCAGGAGGTCGAGGTCTGCGTGCACAAGCCGGACGCCCCGATCACCGTCCCCTTCGACGACGTGACCGTCACCATCACCCGGAGCCGAGTATGACCCGACCTTTCGTCCAGGGTCACAGTGACCCGACCGTCCAGCCGGTACCCGCCTCGGTCGTCGAGCGGGTGGACGCGGCGGACACCACCCTGCAGAACCCCAAGTGGGCCGTGATCTCCCTCGGTTCCAACCTCGGCAACCGCCTGGAGACCCTCCAGGGCGCCGTGGACGCGCTGGAGGACACGCCCGGCGTCCGCGTGAAGGCCGTGTCGCCGGTCTACGAGACGGAGCCCTGGGGCGTCGAGCCCGGCAGCCAGCCGTCGTACTTCAACGCGGTCGTGGCCCTGAAGACCACCCTGCCGCCCTCCTCCCTGCTGGAGCGCGGGCACGCCATCGAGGAGGCCTTCAACCGCGTCCGTGACGAGCGCTGGGGCCCGCGCACCCTGGACGTGGACGTCGTCGCCTACGCCGACGTCGTCTCCGACGACCCGCAGCTGACCCTGCCCCACCCGCGCGCCCACGAGCGCGCCTTCGTGCTCGCGCCCTGGCACGACGTGGACCCGGCGGCCCAGCTGCCCGGCCGCGGCGCCGTGGCCGAGCTGCTCGCCGCCGTCACCCGCGAGGGCGTCGAACCGCGCGCGGACCTGGAACTCCGACTGCCCGAGTAGTCGTTAAGGTCAACGACTACCCGGCAGTCGCACATCCGGGCATCATCCGGGGCCCGGTCCGGGGGAACTGAAGGGACACCGTGAGAGAGCTGCGCATCAGGGTGCTGGCCGGCGTGTTCGTCGTGGCGGGCATCCTGTCCTGGGCGGGCGCCCGCCTCTGGAACTCGATCGGGACCCTTCCGAGCGTCCCCCTGGCCGCGCCCGTCGTGCTCGCCCTGATCGCCGTGGTCCTGCTGGCCACGGCACTCTCGCTGCGCGCCCGCTTCAAGGCCCAGCGCGAGCGGCGCCCCGGCGCGAAGGGTGTCGACCCCCTGATGGCCGCCCGCGCGGTCGTCTTCGCCCAGGCCAGCGCCCTGGTCGCCGCCCTCGTCGCGGGCATGTACGGCGGCACGGGCGTGTTCCTGCTGGAGCTCCTCGACCTCCCGACGCGCCGCGACCAGGCCTTCTACGCCGGTTTCTCCGTCCTCGCGGGCATCGGCGTGATAGCGGCCGCCCTCTTCCTGGAGCGCGTCTGCAAGCTCCCCGAGGACGACGACCAGAACCACCACCAGGGCACGGAACCGGCGGCCTGACCGCCGGTCCCGGCCGAGCCTCGGTGGCGGCTCAGCGCGCCATGATCAGGCTCATGGCCTCGTTGCGGGTCGCCGCGTCCCGCAGCTGACCGCGCACCGCGGACGTTATGGTCTTGGCCCCCGGCTTGCGGATGCCGCGCATCGACATGCACATGTGCTCGCACTCGACCACCACGATGACGCCCCGCGGCTCCAGGATCTCCATCAGGGAGTCCGCGATCTGCGTGGTGAGCCGCTCTTGCACCTGCGGCCGGCGGGCGTAGACGTCCACCAGACGGGCCAGCTTGGACAGGCCGGTGATCTTCCCGGAGACCGACGGGATGTAGCCGACGTGGGCGACACCCCGGAACGGCACCAGATGGTGCTCACAGGTCGAGTACACCTCGATGTCCTTGACCAGGACCATCTCGTCGTGGCCCAGGTCGAACGTCGTGGTCAGCACGTCCTCGGGCTTCTGCCACAACCCGGCGAAGATCTCCTGGTAGGCCCGCGCCACCCGGGCCGGCGTCTCGCGCAGCCCCTCGCGGTCGGGATCCTCACCGATGGCGATCAGCAGCTCGCGCACGGCGTTCTCGGCGCGCTTCTCGTCGAACTCGCCGACGGGGCGCTCGCCGTCCAGCGTCACCGGGTCGGTCATCTGGTGCCTCGTTCCTGTCGTCCCACGTGCGTGCATACGGAAAATGCCGCGCCCCCCAGGCTAGAACCTGGGGGGCACGGCGTTCATTCCGGGCCTCAGTGGCCGGAAAGCGGCCGCCGGGCGGTCAGCTCTCCGGGCGCTCTTCCGGGGTCTGGTCCGTCACGGGGGCGGACTCGCCGGCGGTGGACTTGACCGTGCTGATCGCGGCTGTCGAGCCGTTCGCACCGTTGGTCAGCGCCAGCTCCTTGGGGGAGAGCACCGGCGGGCGGGTGGACGGGGTGCGGCGCGAGGAACCGGTCCAGGCGGGCCGCGGCGGGCGCTTGACGATCGGGGCGAAGATCTCGGCGATCTGCTCCTTGCCGAGCGTCTCCTTCTCCAGCAGCTGGAGCACCAGGTGGTCGAGCACGTCGCGGTTCTCGACCAGGATCTCCCAGGCCTCGTTGTGCGCGGTCTCGATGAGCTTCTTGACCTCTTCGTCCACCAGCGCGGCGACCTCTTCCGAGTAGTCGCGCTGGTGCGCCATCTCACGGCCGAGGAAGGGCTCGCTGTTGTCGCCGCCGAACTTGATGGCGCCGAGCCGCTCGGTCATGCCGTACTGGGTGACCATCGCGCGGGCCAGGTTGGTGGCCTTCTCGATGTCGTTGGCGGCACCCGTGGTCGGGTCGTGGAAGACCAGTTCCTCGGCCGCGCGGCCGCCCAGCATGTAGGCGAGCTGGTCGAGCATCTCGTTGCGCGTGGTCGAGTACTTGTCCTCGTCCGGCAGGACCATCGTGTAGCCGAGGGCGCGGCCGCGGGACAGGATGGTGATCTTGTGGACCGGGTCGGAGTTCGGCGAGGCCGCCGCGACCAGGGCGTGACCGCCCTCGTGGTACGCGGTGATCTTCTTCTCCTTGTCCGACATGATCCGGGTCCGCTTCTGCGGGCCCGCGACCACGCGGTCGATCGCCTCGTCCAGCGCCTTGTTGTCGATCAGCTTCTGGTCGCTGCGGGCAGTGAGCAGCGCCGCCTCGTTGAGCACGTTGGCCAGGTCGGCGCCGGTCATGCCGGGAGTACGGCGGGCGACGGCGGCCAGGTCGACGTCGGGCGCGACCGGCTTGCCCTTCTGGTGGACCTTGAGGATCTCCAGGCGGCCCTGCAGGTCCGGCGGGTCGACGGCGATCTGGCGGTCGAAGCGGCCGGGGCGCAGCAGCGCCGGGTCCAGGATGTCGGGCCGGTTGGTCGCGGCGATCAGGATCACGCCGCCCTTGACGTCGAAGCCGTCCATCTCGACCAGCAGCTGGTTGAGGGTCTGCTCACGCTCGTCGTGACCACCGCCGAGGCCGGCGCCGCGGTGGCGGCCGACCGCGTCGATCTCGTCGACGAAGACGATCGCCGGGGCGTTGGCCTTGGCCTGCTCGAACAGGTCCCGGACGCGGGAGGCACCGACACCGACGAACATCTCGACGAAGTCGGAACCGGAGATCGAGTAGAAGGGGACGCCCGCCTCGCCGGCGACGGCGCGCGCGAGCAGGGTCTTACCGGTACCCGGGCGGCCGTAGAGCAGCACGCCCTTGGGGATCTTGGCGCCGACGGCCTGGAACTTGGCCGGCTCCTGGAGGAACTCCTTGATCTCGTGGAGCTCCTCGACGGCCTCGTCGCAGCCGGCGACGTCGGAGAAGGTCGTCTTCGGGGTGTCCTTGGTGATGAGCTTGGCCTTGGACTTCCCGAAGTTCATCACCCGGGAACCGCCGCCCTGCATCTGGTTCATCAGGAACAGGAAGACGACGACGATCAGGACGAAGGGCAGGAGGGAGAGCAGGACACCGACGAACGGGTTCTGCTTGGACGGCGACACGGTGTAGCCGTCCGGGATCTGCTTCTCCTGGTACTTGGTCTGCAGGTTGTTGGCGAGCTGCACACCCTGGTCGCCGATGTAGCTCGCCTGGATCTTGGAGCTGCCCTGGACCTTCTGACCGTCCTTGAGCGTGACCTTGACGGTCTGCTCGTCGCCGGTGGTCAGCTTGGCCGACTGGACCCTGTTGTCATTGATCGCCGCGACGACCTGGCCGGTGTCCACCGACTTGTAGCCGCCGGACGAGCCGACGACCTGCATCAACACGACCACGGCAAGGACGGCCAGCACGATCCACATGACCGGCCCACGGAAGTATCGCTTCACGTCCATCCATACGGAGCGGTGCCGCCCCGTCCCTCCTGCCATAGTGAGTTTGATAAGACAGTTCTTCCGACGGTACCCCAGCCTCGGCGCCCGAAGCCGCGCTAAGCCGTTTCGACGGCTGGGAACCCGTCTCTGCATGCTTCAACGGCACGGGACCCGCCGGGGTTCCCGATCGCCTCACCGGTCTTGGGCCGACTGGCGCAGCCCGCGTGCCCGGTGCGGTTTCAGCCGCCGTAGACGTGCGGCGCGAGCGTACCGACGAACGGCAGGTTGCGGTACTTCTCGGCGTAGTCCAGGCCGTAACCGACGACGAACTCGTTCGGGATGTCGAAGCCGACCCATTCCACGTCGATGGCGACCTTGGCGGCGTCGGGCTTGCGCAGCAGCGTGCACACCTTGAGAGAGGCGGGCTCGCGCGAGCCGAGGTTGTTGATCAGCCAGGACAGGGTCAGGCCGGAGTCGATGATGTCCTCGACGATCAGGACGTCCCGGCCCTTGATGTCGGTGTCGAGGTCCTTGAGGATGCGCACGACGCCGGAGGACTGGGTGCCCGCGCCGTACGAGGACACGGCCATCCAGTCCATGGTGACCGGGGTGGACAGCGCCCGTGCGAGGTCGGCCATGACCATCACCGCGCCCTTGAGGACACCGACGATCAGCAGGTCCTTGCCCGCGTACTCCGCGTCGATCTTCGCCGCCAGCTCGGCCAGCTTGGCGTCGATCTCTTCCTTGGTGATGAGCACCTTCTCAAGGTCGGCACCCATGTCTTTCGCGTCCACCCGCATCACTTTCGGTCGTCCCGCACTTACGGCCGCAATCACGGCCTCCGGCCGGCCCGGGCGGCCGGAGGAGACTCGCTCCGGGCCGTCGGGATTCAGCCTTGCCGAATCACCAGTCTGCCACCCTGCCGCTGAGCGACGACCCGGCCCGGGAGATTGATGGCTCCCTGGCCGCGCCAGCCGGTGATCAGGCGGTCGACTTCCTCGATGTGGCGGGCGAACAGGGAGCCGGCCGGAGCGCCGGCCGCGATGGCGGCCCGGCGCAGGATCCGGCGGCGCACGGCGGGCGGCAGGGCGTAGAGCTTGGCGCACTCCAGGAGTCCCGCGGCGTCGCGTACGGACGCCTCGGCCTGGCTGGCCCAGGAGTCGAGGGCGTCGGCGTCGTCGCGGGACAGCTGGGCGGTACGGGCGAGCGCCTCGACGACCCCCTTGCCGAGGGCCTTCTCCAGGGCGGGCAGGCCCTCGTGGCGCAGCCGGGAGCGGGTGTAGGCGGGGTCGGTGTTGTGAGGATCGTCCCAGACGGGCAGGGACTGGACCATGCAGGCCTTGCGGGCGGTCTGCCGGTCGAGCTGGAGGAAGGGGCGCCGGTAACGGCCGCCGGCCCCCGAGACCGCGGCCATTCCGGACAGGGAGCGGATGCCGGAGCCGCGGGCGAGGCCCAGCAGGACGGTCTCGGCCTGGTCGTCGCGGGTGTGGCCGAGCAGGATCGCGGCGGCGCCGTGGCGTTCGAGCGCGGCGTCCAGGGCGGCATAGCGGGCGTCGCGGGCGGCGGCCTCGGGGCCGCCGTCGCGGCCGACGTCGACGGAGACGGACTCGACGGGGTCGAGGCCGAGGCCGCGCATCCGCAGGGCGACCTCGGCCGCGCGCAGGTCCGAGCCGGGCTGGAGTCCGTGGTCGACGGTGACGCCGCCGGCGCGCAGGCCGAGCCGGGGGGCTTCGAAGGCGAGGGCGGAGGCGAGGGCCATGGAGTCGGCGCCGCCGGAGCACGCGACGAGCACCAGGGGGCTCGCGGGCGCGGACACGAGGGTGGACCCGAGCGGGGAGGGGAGCCGCTCGGCCGGCCGGTCAGGGCGCTCGCCGGAGGTCGGGAGGGTGTTCAGGATGTCGTGGAGGACGCGGCGAACCGCCAGGCGTATCGCCGCGACCGCAGGATGGGGACCCATGTCCGGCTCCCTTCATGAAGTTTCCGGGGGTGAGCCCGACTCGGTCACTCAGAGTGTGTAAATGGTGACAGAAGCAGGCCGTTCCCCGAGCATTGCACGCCTACGCATGGCTCACGGTCCCTCGGACGGGTGATTGGAGGGGCGTTCGACTGTCGTCGGCCGGATTCGATTCACGACCCGGGCGTGCGTTTCACGACTCCGCCTTGCGGTGCACCCGCGCGACCCAGTCCGCCGGTTTGGAGATCTCCGCCTTGGTGGGCAGGGTGTTGGGCGAGGTCCACACGCGGTTGAAGCCGCCGACGCCGACCTGGCCGACGACGGCCCGGACGAAGCGTTCGCCGTCCCGGTACTGCCTGAGTTTGGCATCCAGACCGAGCAGTTTGCGCAGCGCGTGGTCGAGCCGGGAGGCGCCCTTGGCGCGGCGCTGCTGGAACTTCTCCCGGATCTCGGCCACAGACGGTACGACGCTGGGGCCGACGCCGTCCATCACGTAGTCGGCGTGGCCCTCCAGCAGGGACATCACGGCGGTGAGGCGGCCGAGGATCTCACGCTGGGCGGGGGTCTGCACCAGATCCACGAAGGACCGGCCGCCGTCGTCCTCCTCGGCCTCGGGGCGGCCCCCGGCGAGCGACTGGGCGGCTTCCCGCACGCGCTCCAGGAAGGTCATGGGATCGACGTCCGTCTCCGCGAGGAACGACTGGATTTCGCCCTCCAGGTGGTCACGCAGCCAGGGCACGGCCGTGAACTGCGTGCGGTGGGTCTCCTCGTGCAGGCACACCCACAGGCGGAAGTCGTGCGGTTCCACGTCGAGTTCGCGCTCCACGTGGACGATGTTGGGCGCGACGAGGAGGAGGCGGCCGCCGCCGTTCGCCCCGGCCGGCAGGTCGCGGGTGGAGGGGGCGAAGGTCTCGTACTGGCCGAGGACGCGGGAGGAGAGGAACGACAGCAGCATGCCCAGCTCCACGCCGGTGACCTTGCCGCCGACGGCGCCGAGCACGGCGCTGCCGGGGGTGGCGCCGCGGCGTTCCTGCATCTTGTCCAGGAGCGGTTTGAGGATCTCCCGGAACCCGGCGACGTTGGCCCGGGCCCAGCCGGGGCGGTCGACGACCAGGACGGGGGTGTCGTGGCTCCGCTCGGTCTCCAGCCGGGTGAAGCCGCGGACGTGCTCCTCCGAGGCCTTCGCGTGCCGGCGCAGCTCCGCGACGACGGACCGGGCCTCGTCGCGGGTGACGTCGGGGCCGGGCCGTACGAGCCGTGTCGCGGTCGCCACCGCGAGGTTCCAGTCGACCATCCCGGGGGATGCGGTGCCTCCGAAGCCTGTCATGCGTCAACGGTACGTGAGCGTCACCACTTGGGGCAGGCCGTGGCGTGGGGTCGGGCGGTGGGAGCCGGACGCCGTCAGCCGCAGCCGCACGCCGCCAGTGCCGTCGCCGTCCTGTCCAGTGCCGACTGCGCGGCCATCGGGTCCGTCGTGCCCGAGGCCAGGAAGGCGAAGGCCAGCAGGCGGCCGTCCTGGTCCACGACGGTGCCGGCCAGGGTGTTGACGCCGGTCAGGGTGCCGGTCTTGGCGTGCACCAGGCCGGCCGCGCCGTCGGCGTAGCGGGTGGTCAGGGTGCCGGTGAAGTGGGCGATGGGGAGGCCGGTGAGGATCGGGCGGAGGCCGGGGTGGTCGGGGGTGCCGGCCTTGACCAGGATCGCGGTGAGGAGGTCGGCGGTGAGGCGGTCGGCACGGTCGAGGCCGCTGCCGTCGTGGAAGGACGTGCCGGCCAGCGGCAGACCCAGCTTCCCGAGCTGCGCGGCGATCGCTCTGGCACCGCCGTCGAAGCCGGCGGGCCGCCCGCTCGCGAGGGCGGTCTGCCGGGCGAGGGCCTCGGCGATGTCGTTGTCGCTGTTGGTCAGCATGCGTTCGACGAGCGCGGACAGCGGCGGCGAGGAGACGGTCGCGAGGGTCTCGGCGCGGCCGGTCGCCCTGGCCGGACCGGGCGGGGTGGTGCCGATGCCGGCGTCCTTCAGGAAGCCCGCGAACTTCCGCGCCGCGTCCTCGGCGGGATCGGCGACCCGGGGCGCGGGCCCGCTGGTGGAGTCGTCGGTGCGCCCCTCGTCGGTGGTGAGGGCGCTGACCGGCGCCAGGTTGTCGTTGACGCCGATGGGGTGCAGCGCGGGGCCGGCGTAGAGCGTCGCGTCGTACGACAGTGTGACCTTGTGGATGCCGCGCGCCCGCAGCGCCCGCGCCGTCCTCGTGGCCAGCGTCCGCAGGCTCGCCCAGCCGTCGGCCTCGGCGTGCGCCGTGAGCGTGGGGTCGCCGCCGCCGACCAGGACGAGTTCACGGGTGCCGCCCCGGAGCGCGGCCCGGGTGGTGAAGCGGTGGTCGGGGCCGAGCGCGTCCAGGGCGGCGGCGGCGGTCGCGAGCTTGGTCGTGGAGGCGGGCGTGAGCCCCTTGTCGGGCTCGACGCCGTACAGCCGCCTGCCCGTGGCCGCGTCGACCACCACCGCCGTGTGCCCCTCGCCGAGCGCCGGCGAGTCCAGGAGGGGCCCCAGGGCGTCCGCCAGGGCCGTACCGCCGCCCGCCGGGGCCTGCCTGGTGTCCACGGGGCTGCTCGCGGCCCCCAGCCCCGCCAGGACCGCCGGCGCGCTCGGCGCGGGCCGCGGCTCGCCCGCCGCCGGGCCCGGACCGTGATCTGCGCCACGTGCGTGCTCCAGGGCGGTCGCCCGGTCCCGCTCGGCCGTACGCTGACCGGTGGCGTCCCACGGCCCGGCCAGGGTCACCACGCCGGCGGCGAGCACCAGGCCGGCGGTGGCGGCGCCCGCGGTGTACTGCAAGGTGCTGAGGGTACGCGGACGGGGGAGGTCGGCGAGTAGCGGTCGTACCGTGGACATCAAACGCATGACCTGCGGTTTCGCCGTTCTCACGGCACTCGCGAGTCGCGGTCGTACGGCGCTCGCGATCCGCCTCGTCCGAGGTCCCGCGGCTCGCCAAGGCCCGAGCTCTGGCACGACCACCAGCCCCTTTCGCGATCACACACCTGCGTGAGGGACACTTAACCACCAGAACTATGTGCTGATCATGAAGGAGCCACCGGTGGAGTTCGACGTCACGATCGAGATCCCGAAGGGTTCGCGCAACAAGTACGAGGTGGACCACGAGACCGGTCGGATCCGTCTGGACCGTCGCCTCTTCACCTCGACCGCCTACCCGACCGACTACGGCTTCGTCGAGAACACCCTCGGCGAGGACGGCGACCCGCTGGACGCGCTGGTCATCCTGGACGAGCCGACGTTCCCGGGCTGCCTGATCCGCTGCCGCGCGATCGGCATGTTCCGCATGACGGACGAGGCCGGCGGCGACGACAAGCTGCTGTGCGTGCCCTCCACCGACCCGCGGGTGGAGCACCTGCGCGACATCCACCACGTGTCGGAGTTCGACCGCCTGGAGATCCAGCACTTCTTCGAGGTCTACAAGGACCTGGAGCCCGGCAAGTCCGTCGAGGGCGCCAACTGGGTGGGCCGCACGGACGCCGAGCAGGAGATCGAGCGGTCCTACAAGCGCTTCAAGGAGCAGGGCGGTCACTGACCCTCGGTTCCCCGAACGGGCCGCACGCTTTCGTGTGCGGCCCGTTTGCATGCCCGCCCACGGCGCATGCGCATACTGAGGCCAGCGGAAGGTGTCGTTCAGGGACGGTGCGAGGTGACGGAGGCGGACGACCGCAAGCCCCGGTCGGACGAGGCGTGGTACGACCCGGAGATCACATCGGAGTTCGCCGTTCCCAAGGGGCTCGACGTCCCGAAGACGGGGGGCGAGTCGGAGACGACCTCCGAGTTCCAGGTGCCGCAGGGGCTGCCCACGCCGCAGCCGCCGGCCGGGGAGCCGGAGGGGTCGGCGTTCAGCACGCCGAGCACGTACGGCCCGCAGGGCGGGGTGGCCGCGTTCACGCCGGCCACCGGGGTGCCGCTGGTCAGCCTGGTCAAGGACGCGCCCTGGCAGGACCGGATGCGCACCATGCTGCGCATGCCGGTGGCCGAGCGGCCCGCGCCCGAGCCGGTGCAGCACGAGGAGGAGAGCGGCCCGGCCGTCCCGCGCGTGCTGGACCTGACGCTGCGTATCGGCGAGCTGCTGCTGGCGGGCGGCGAGGGCGCCGAGGACGTGGAGGCCGCGATGTTCGCGGTGTGCCGGTCGTACGGCCTGGACCGCTGCGAGCCCAACGTCACCTTCACCCTGCTGTCCATCTCGCACCAGCCGTCCCTCGTCGAGGACCCGGTGACGGCGTCGCGGACGGTGCGCCGCCGGGGCACCGACTACACCCGCCTGGCGGCCGTCTTCCGCCTGGTGGACGACCTGACCGACCCCGAGACCCATGTCTCCCTGGAGGAGGCGTACCGGCGCCTCGCGGAGATCCGCCGCAACCGGCACCCGTACCCCGGCTGGGCGCTGACCCTGGCCAGCGGGCTGCTCGCGGGCGCCGCCTCGATGCTCGTGGGCGGCGATCTGATCGTGTTCTTCGCGGCGGCGATCGGCGCGATGCTCGGCGACCGGCTGGCCTGGCTGTGCGCGGGGCGCGGGCTGCCGGAGTTCTACCAGTTCACGGTGGCCGCGATGCCGCCCGCGGCGATCGGCGTGGCGTTCGCGCTGGCCCATGTGGACGTGAAGGCGTCCGCCGTGATCACCGGTGGGCTGTTCGCGCTGCTGCCCGGACGGGCACTGGTGGCGGGCGTCCAGGACGGCCTGACGGGCTTCTACATCACCGCCTCGGCCCGCCTCCTGGAGGTCCTGTACTTCTTCGTCGGCATCGTCACCGGCGTCCTGCTCGTCCTGTACTTCGGCGTGAAGGTGGGCGGCAAGCTCAACCCGGACGCGGCACTGCACATCTCCGGGCGGCCCCTGATCCAGATCGCGGCCTCCATGCTGCTGTCGCTGACCTTCGCGGTGCTGCTCCAGCAGGAACGGTCCACCGTGCTCTGGGTGACCCTCAACGGAGGCGTCGCCTGGAGCGTGTACGGCGCGATGCGCTACGTCGCCGACATCTCGCCGGTGGCCTCCACGGCGGTGGCCGCCGGCCTGGTCGGGCTGTTCGGGCAGCTGCTGTCCCGCTACCGCTTCGCCTCCGCGCTGCCCTACACGACGGCGGCGATCGGTCCGCTGCTGCCCGGTTCCGCCACCTACTTCGGGCTCCTGAACATGGCCCAGAACGAGGTGGACAAGGGTCTGGTGTCGCTGGCCAACGCGGCGTCGCTGGCCATGGCGATCGCGATCGGGGTCAACCTGGGATCGGAGGTCTTCCGGCTGTTCCTGCGGGTCGGCTCCCCCGGGAAGCGCCGGGCGGCGAAGCGGACCAGGGGATTCTGAGCGGCTTACTGGTCGCGGTGGTCGTACGGGTACCGGCCCTGCTGCGGCTGCTGCGGCTGGTCGGGGTACGGCTGCCGCGGACGCTGCTGGTCGTAGTACGGCTGCTGGTTCCAGTCCTGCTGCGGGGGCTGCTGGTACTGCGGCTGCTGGTACTGGGGCTGCTGCTGCGGCTGCTGGTACTGGGGCTGCTGCTGGGGCTGCTGGTACTGCGGCTGCTGGTACCGGTCGCCGTAGCCCTGATGGCCGCGCTCCTGTCCGCCGTAGCCCTGGTTGCCGTAGCCCTGGTTGCCATGGCCCTGGTCGCCGTACGCCTGCCCCTGCTCGCCCTGGTGCTGCTGCCCGCCGTGCTGCTGCCCGTACCGCTCGTCCGGCTCGATGGGACGCAGCCGGGTCGTGGCGTCGTCCATGAGCGGCGGCTGCTGCCGGTACCGGGGCGCCTCGGCGGGGCGGGACTGCTCCTTGGGGGCCTTCTTGCTCTTGCTGCGGGCCCTCAGGAACTCGATCGCCAGCGGGACCACCGAGACGAGGACGATCAGGATGAGGATCGCCTCGATGTTGTTCTTGACGAAGCCGATGTTGCCGAGCCAGGAGCCGAGCAGGGTGACACCCGCGCCCCACAGGCTGCCGCCGATGACGTTGAAGACCAGGAAGGAGCGGTAGCGCATGCCGCTCACGCCCGCGATGATCGGCGTGAAGGTGCGCACCACCGGCACGAAGCGGGCCAGGATCAGCGACTTGGGGCCGTACTTCTCGAAGAACTCGTGCGCCTTGGCGACGTTCTCCTGTTTGAACAGGCGCGAGTCGGGCCGGTTGAACAGGGACGGGCCGACCTTCTTGCCGAACATGTAGCCCGCCTGGTCACCGAGGATCGCGGCGACGCAGATCAGGGCGATCGCGCCCCACAGCGGGAAGTCCAGCTGGTGCGAGGTGATCAGCAGACCGCAGGTGAACAGCAGCGAGTCGCCGGGCAGGAAGAAGCCGATGAGCAGGCCGGACTCGGCGAAGACTATGAGCAGCAGACCCCAGACGCTGTACGTGTCGAGCAGATAGTTGGGATCGAGCCAGCTCGGGCCGAGGGCGAGAGTCATCACGGGTCCGGGCTCCTGAAGGGGGGAGAAGGGGCGGCTACGGTGACCGAGTAGGGCCGCACAAAGCTATCAACGTGACATGACCGCCCTGGGTTCCCCGGTGATCCCCGGGACGACGGGGAGAAAGCGGTGATCCATGGGACTCGACGACTTCGGCGGCGGGCAGGGCCCCCAGTCGGACGTACTGGTCGTGACCACGAACGACGTGCCGGGCCACCGGGTGGAGCGGGTGATCGGCGAGGTCTTCGGGCTCACCGTACGCTCCCGGCACCTGGGCAGCCAGATCGGCGCCGGGCTGAAGTCCATGATCGGCGGTGAGCTCAAGGGGCTCACCAAGACGCTGGTGCAGACCCGCAACCAGGCCATGGAGCGCCTGGTGGAGCAGGCACGCGCGCGGGGCGCCAACGGGGTGCTCGCGTTCCGGTTCGATGTCACGGAGGCGGCGGACGTGGGCACCGAGGTGTGCGCGTACGGCACGGCGGTGGTGCTGTCACGGGAGTGACCCGGCGCCGGGACGGGCCGGGGCCGTCGGACGACCTGAGCCCGGCCCAGGCCCAGGCCCAAGCCCAGGCCCAGGCCCAGGCTCCGGTGCCCCTCAGGAGGTGTGCCGGTCGGCGTTGGCCAGGATCGCGTCGTGCAGGTGCGCGGCGAGACCGGGGTGCATCGCGTCGTAGAACGCCTTGAAGCGCTCGTCGGAGACGTACATCCCGGCGAGGCACCGGTGCATCTCGTACGGGCATTCGTAGAACCATCGGCTGATGTGCTGCCGGTGTTCCTCGGCCATGGCTCTGGCGGCCTCCCCCGCCGCGGGTTCACCGGCGGCCACCAGGCGGGCGTAGCGCTCGCTCCAGTCGTCCACCTCGGCCTGCAGCCGCTTCCAGTCCTCCTTGCCGTAGCCGGCGGCGCGGCGCTGTGACTCGGCCCACTCCGGTGTGTCGCCCCAGCGGGCCTCCGCTTCCTCGGCGTACTGCTCGGGGTCCTTGTCCCCGAACACCTCGAACCGTTCCTCGGGTGTCAGGTTGATGCCCATCCTGCGTGCCTCCATGGCGTGTTCCACAGCCTCGGCCATCCGGCTCAGCTTCTCGATCCGGGCTGTCAGCAGCGCGTGCTGACGGCGCAGGTGCGCACGCGGGTCCGCGTCCGGGTCGTCGAGCAGGACGGCGACCTCGTCGAGCGGAAAGCCGAGCTCCCGGTAGAAGAGGATCTGCTGGAGCCGGTCGAGGTCGGCGTCGGTGTAGCGGCGGTGCCCCGCGTGGGTACGCCCGCCCGGTACCAGCAGACCGATCTCGTCGTAGTGGTGCAGGGTGCGCACCGTGACGCCGGCGAACCCCGCGACCTGTCCCACGGAGTGGCTCAACTGTCCGCTTCCTTTCTCTCGTTCGTCGTGACTACGGTCAGCCTGCGGCCTCACGCGGCGTGAGGTGCAAGTCCGGGATGCCCCTGGTGCGGGGATGGGCGGATCAGGGTAGGCGTCCGGGTCGTTCCGGATGTCGGGGTGGTGCGGCCTTGCATAAGGTGGCGGCGAGGAGGCAGCCATGGCCCTGCACAAAGGTCCGCAGAAGCACCAGGAGCGGGCGTTGTCCGTCAACCCGTTCTTCGGGGAGGCGAACCCGGTCGGCGGTATGACCGAGGCCCCGCCCACACACCGGCTTCCGGACGCCCCGATGCCGCCGACGACCGCGTATCAGCTGGTCCACGACGAGCTGATGCTGGACGGCAACTCCCGGCTGAACCTGGCCACGTTCGTCAGCACCTGGATGGAGCCGCAGGCCGGCGTGCTGATGGGGGAATGCCGGGACAAGAACATGATCGACAAGGACGAGTATCCGCGCACCGCCGAACTGGAGCGGCGCTGCGTGGCGATGCTCGCGGATCTGTGGAACGCGCCGGACCCGGCGGCCGCGGTGGGCTGTTCGACCACGGGGTCGAGCGAGGCGTGCATGCTGGCCGGGATGGCGCTCAAGCGGCGCTGGACGCAGCGCAACGCCGACCGGTACCCGGGCGCCCGGCCCAACCTGGTGATGGGGATCAACGTCCAGGTGTGCTGGGAGAAGTTCTGCAACTTCTGGGAGGTGGAGGCGCGCCAGGTGCCCATGGAGGGCGACCGCTTCCACCTGGACCCGCAGGCGGCGGCCGAGCTGTGCGACGAGAACACCATCGGGGTCGTCGGCATCCTCGGCTCCACCTTCGACGGGTCCTACGAGCCGATCGCCGACCTGTGCGCCGCCCTGGACGCCCTCCAGGAGCGCACCGGGCTGGACATCCCGGTGCATGTGGACGGGGCGTCCGGCGCGATGGTGGCGCCCTTCCTGGACGAGGACCTGGTCTGGGACTTCCGGCTGCCGCGGGTGGCCTCCATCAACACCTCGGGGCACAAGTACGGGCTGGTGTACCCGGGCGTCGGCTGGGCCCTGTGGCGGGACACGGAGGCACTGCCCGAGGAGCTGGTCTTCCGGGTCAACTACCTGGGCGGTGACATGCCGACCTTCGCCCTCAACTTCTCCCGCCCCGGCGCCCAGGTCGTCGCGCAGTACTACAACTTCCTGCGCCTCGGCCGCGAGGGCTACCGCGCGGTGCAGCAGTCGACCCGCGACGTGGCCCGCTCCCTCGCCGACCGCATCGAGGGCCTCGGCGACTTCCGCCTCCTCACCCGCGGTGACGAACTCCCCGTCTTCGCCTTCACCACGGCCGACGCCGTCACCTCGTACGACGTCTTCGACGTCTCCCGCCGCCTGCGGGAAAGCGGCTGGCTGGTCCCCGCCTACACCTTCCCCGCCCACCGCGAGGACCTCTCCGTCCTCCGCGTCGTCGCCCGCAACGGCTTCTCCCACGACCTGGCCGACCTCTTCCTGGACGACCTGAGCCGCCTCCTCCCGGAACTGCGCCGCCAGCCGCGTCCGCTGACGCGGGACAAGGCGGCGGCGACGAGCTTCCACCACTAGACCGGATGTCCGGCGGGGCGGCCCCGGGGCCGCCCCGCGGCAAAACCCCTGGGCCGGGGCCTCGTCAGCCCTCCGCCTTCTCCATGGCCACCAGCTCGAACGCCGTCTTCCCGTCGAGGGACTCGCGCAGGATGTCGGCGTGGCCGGCGTGGCGGGCCGTCTCGCGGATCAGATGGAGGCAGAGCCAGCGCAGGGAGACGCGACCCTCCGGCGGGAACCAGGGGTCCGGCGGAAGCGGGAAGGTGTCGTCCAGGCTGGGGGCGGAGCGGATGAACTTCTCCGTCGCGGAAGCGACCTGCTCCCAGTGGGCGAGCTGCGAGGCCACCGTCTCCTCGCCGACCAGCTGGAAGCTCTCGTGCCAGTTGGACTCGTCCCGCCGGACCGCCGGCGACTCCTGCGCGGCCCGCGCGAGCCACGTCTGCTCGACCTCGGCGACATGCTTGAGCAGCCCGCCCAGCGACAGCTCGCTCGCGCTCGGCCGGGTGCGGGCCTGCTCCTCGGTCAGCCCGAGCAGCGCCCGGCGGATCCCCCCGCGCTGCTCCTCGATGAACGCCAGCAGGGCTCCCCGCTCGTCGCCCTTCGTCTCCGCGGGCACATGCGTGACCATGACCGGCCGCCTTTCCTCGGTTCGCCGGAGCGTTCGCCCCGACACCGAGGAAGCTACGGGCCCTCTAGGTCAGATCCTGTCCTAAAGGGCCCGGGACCCGGAGGAGAGATCAGAACGGGAAGCCGCTGCGGCCGTGCTGCACCGAGATCCACTTCACCGTGGTGAAGGCCTCCATCGTCGTCTCGCCGTTGAGCCGGCCGACACCGGAGTTCTTCTCGCCGCCGAACGGCACGATCGGCTCGTCGTGCACCGTGCCGTCGTTCACGTGGAACATGCCGGTGTCGATCCGCTTGGCGAAGGCGACGCCCCGCTCGATGTCCCCGGTGTGCACGGCGCCGCTGAGGCCGTACGGCGTGTCGTTGACGATCCGCACCGCCTCCTCCTCGCCGTCGAACGGCACGAGGAAGACGACCGGCCCGAACACCTCCTGCTGGAGCAGCGGGGAGTCGGCGGGCACCCCGGTGAGCACCGACGGCTCGACCAGGTTGTTGGTCGTACCGCCGTGCACCAGCGCCGTCGCGCCCTCCGCGAGCGCCTGCTCGACCACGCCCGAAACGGCGTTCGCCTGCGCGGAGTTGATCACCGGGCCGATCACGGTCTCCGGGTCGCGCGGGTCGCCCACCTTGAGGGTGCGCACCTTGGCGACGAACTTCTCGGTGAACTCCTCCGCGACCGAGCGGTCCACGAGCACCCGGTTGGCGGCCATGCAGACCTGCCCCTGGTGCACGAACCGGCTGAAGACCGCCGCGTCCACCGCGTAGTCGAGGTCCGCGTCGTCCAGCACCACCAGCGCGCTGTTGCCGCCCAGTTCGAGCACCGAGCGCTTGAAGTTCGCGGCGCAGACCGTGGCCACGTGCCGGCCCACCTGGTCGGAGCCGGTGAAGGAGATGACCTTCGGGATGGGGTGCTCGATGAACGCGTCGCCGATCTCCGCGATGTCGGTGACGACGACGTTGAGCAGCCCGCCGGGGAGCCCGGCCTCCTCGAACAGCTTGGCGATCAGCGTGCCGCCGGCGATCGGGGTGTTCTGGTGCGGCTTGAGCACCACGCCGTTGCCGAGCGCGAGCGCCGGGGCCACGGACTTCAGCGACAGCAGGAAGGGGAAGTTGAAGGGGCTGATCACGCCCACGACGCCGACCGGCACCCGGTAGACGCGGTTCTCCTTGCCCTCACTCGGGGACGGCAGGATCCGGCCCTCGGGGCGCAGCGCCAGATGGATGGACTCGCGCAGGAACTCCTTGGCGAGGTGCAGCTCGAAGCCGGCCTTCACCCGGGTGCCGCCCAGCTCCGCGATGATCAGGTCGGCTATCTCCTGCTCACGGTCCTCTATGAGCCTCAGCGCCCGCTCGAACACCGTCCGCCGCGCGTACGGGCTGGTGTCGGCCCACGCCTTCTGGGCACGCGCGGCGGCCTGGTAGGCCTGGTCGACCTCGTCGACGGTGGCCACGGTGATCGAGGCCAGCTTCTCGTCGTCGTACGGGTTGAAGTCGATGACGTCCCAGGAGCCGCTGCCCGGTCGCCATTCGCCGTCGATGTACTGCTGGGCCAGGTCGCTGAAGTAGGACGACATGTGATCCCTCAATCACTAGCGGAGCCGGGTCCCGGCCACGGTCTGAGTCTGATCACGCGTCATCCTACTTGCGGGTCAGGAGAGTTGGAGCAGTCCTCTCAGAAGATCCCGGCTCTCGTCCGGCCCCGGGCTGTCCTGCTGCAACTCCTTCAGCGCCTGCTCGTACTGGGCCACGTCCTCGCGCTTGTCGAGGTACAGGGCGCTGGTCAGCTGCTCCAGGTAGACGACGTCGGAGAGGTCGGACTCGGGGAAGCTGAGGATGGTGAAGGCGCCGCTCTCGCCGGAGTGGCCGCCGAAGCTGAACGGCATCACCTGGAGCCGCACGTTGGGCCGCTCGGAGACGTCGATGAGGTGCTGGAGCTGGCCGCGCATCACCTCGCGGTCGCCGTAGGGGCGGCGCAGGGCGGCCTCGTCCAGGACGATGTGGAACTCGGGGGCGTTGTCGGAGAGCAGGTACTTCTGGCGCTCCAGGCGCAGCGCGACCCGGCGCTCCACGTCGTCCGCGCTCGCGCCCTTCATGCCGCGCCGGACGACCGCGCGGGCGTACTCCTCGGTCTGGAGCAGGCCGTGCACGAACTGCACCTCGTAGACGCGGATCAGGGTGGCGGCGCCCTCCAGGCCCACATAGGTGGGGAACCAGTTGGGCAGGACGTCGCTGTAACTGTGCCACCAGCCCGCCACGTTGGCCTCGCGGGCGAGGGACAGCAGCGACTGGCGCTCCGCCTCGTCCGTGATGCCGTACAGCGTCAGCAGGTCCTCGACGTCCCTCGTCTTGAAGCTCACCCGGCCCAGCTCCATCCGGCTGATCTTCGACTCGGACGCCCGGATGGAATACCCCGCCGCCTCGCGCGTGATCCCGCGTGCTTCACGCAGTCGCCTGAGTTGCGAGCCGAGCAGCATCCGCCGCACCACCGATCCGGGCTCTCCCGCGCTCACGTTCGCCAGCCTCCCCAACCGTCTTCAGGGCCCGAAGTCTGCCACTAAAACGCTCCGCGCAGTACTCGTACGGTTACGGAAACGGAGAGAACGGGACCGTTTCATGGCGGGCGGCAGGGGGTGAAGGTAGGGCCCACCGGCGGAGGTCACCACAAAGATGACAGAAAAAATGGCCAAGAAGCGGTACGGGAGTGTCCATTTCGGTCGCGTGCACGTGCATCTGCCCTTGCATCTGCTCTTCCCATCCGAAACCATGGTGCCGCGCCACCGCTGCATCGCAACGACCGCGAATTCCCGGGAGTGCCTCGCATGGGGACGAATGGATCGACCATGCTCAAGCCGTTACGGCAGGGCCTTCCGCCGTTGGACCCCGCGGCCGTGTCCAGTGCCGCGTCCTGCGCGCTGCCGGCGCGGTACGAAGCGGTGCGCGAGGCACGGCGGTTCACCCGGGACACGCTCGAACAGTGGGGCGCAGGGGAGCGCTTCGACGATGTCTGCCTGGTCGTCTCCGAACTCGTCACCAACGCACTGCGGCATGCGCTGCCGAGTGAGTACGGGCGTCCGGACGAGCACACGGCGTCGGTGCGCCTGCACCTGATGCGGTGGGCCGAGCGGCTGGTCTGCGCGGTACGGGACCCGAGCCACGAGACGCCGGTGCCGCGGGACTCCGACGACTTCTCGGCCGAGTCGGGCCGGGGGCTCTTCCTGGTCGACTCCTTCGCGGACAGCTGGGGCTGGCATCCGCTGGCGGGGCCGCTGGAGGGGAAGGTCGTCTGGGCGATGTTCCACGTGGAACGGTCGGTCTGACCCTCGCCGCGCGTCGGCCGTCCTCTTCTCTCCGGCCCGCCCACCCGTCCGTGCCGACCGCGAGGGCGGGGTGAGGGGCGACCAGGAGACGTCCATCGGGGGGCACTCGCACCGCACGACGAGCCGAGGCTCGGCACATGGCCCGCCCCCTCCGCCCGCGCCCACCTCTCCCGGTGGGCCCCGAGGCCGAGGGCGGGCGCTTCGGGCATCGCCCGCCGACGGGCCGCCCGCACCGTACAGCGGGCCGGGACGCGGCACATGCCCCGGCCCCTCCCCCGATCGCCTCCCGCCCGCCCGCCTCGCCCGGCTGCGGAGCCGGGGCGAAGGACGGTTCGAGCGACGCCCCGCTCAGGCCGGCAGGCGGCGGGCGGGCAGGCGGCGGGGGCTCGGGCGGGCAGGCGGCGGGGGCTCGGGCGGAACCCGCGCCTTCGGTTTCCCGCAGGCGCCGAGCCGGTCCCACTCCGGGCTCCGGGAGCCGGATCTCCCTCCCGACCGGGCAGAGCAACCGCGCGGCGTCGGCCTCTTGGCCGAACGCGTCGAGTGGACGGGCGGGCGGTCCGGCGGGCGGGAAAAGCCCCGGCCCCCGTCCCCGGAGGCCCCCTCAGGCGGAGATCAGGTGGTCGAACTCCCCGTCCTTGACCCCCAACAGCATCGCTTCTATCTCGGCCCGCGTATAAACCAGCGCAGGCCCGTCCGGGAAGCGCGAGTTGCGGACGGCCACCTCACCACCCGGCAACCGCGCGAACTCCACGCACGACCCCTGCGAGTTGCTGTGCCTGCTCTTCTGCCAGGCCACTCCGTTCAGCTGCGTGGCAGCCATGCCGTTGTACACGTCGTACCCCCCGAACACGCCGTCAACGTCGCGGTCCACAGGTCGCTCCCCGGTGGTGCACTGGCTGGTGAGGCCATAGATGCGGTGGTCAACTGACCTGGATCATAACCCCCGCGTCACGTGCAACTGCACGAGCAGATGCACGTGCACGGGGGGTGTTCTCACGGTTACAGCCTTGACGCGCGCTTTACCTGACGATGTGCGGCCGTATGCCGCCGTTTCACCGAAGCTGTTCCAGCGTCTGCCCCGGAAGGGGCAGTACATGCCCCTTCCATCTTCCGCCCATGATCTTCCACGCCGGCCCGGCGGGCCGGATCATCGGGATCGAATTTGTCGTGCACAGGAAAGAGACGCATTCGAAGCCGTTCCTGTTCCGCCGAGGCCCTCCCTGTTCCGCTCGTCCTCGGCGAGCACCGGGCGGAAGTCCCGGCGCACGGAAGTTCCCGGCAGTGACTGCTGATAGCTTGCTGCGGGCCGTCCGGCCGAGGGCGGCGGACGCTACAGCTTGGGGAGCCTGACGTGACTTCGGCGACTGCTTCGACCAGTACACGGGTGCGGATCACGGCCCTGGCCGCGGGGCTGGTGGGCGCGCTGGCGCTGACGGCGTGCGGTGGTGGTGGCGGCGGCGGCGACCACCACTCCACGACCCCGTCGGACACGGCGAGCGCCACCCCCGCGCCGTCCTCCACCGCGGGCGGCTCCGGTGTGAGCGGCGCCTCCGACAAGCTCCAGGGCAGCTGGCTGGCCACCGACGGCGGCACCATCGTGGCCCTGGTGATCAACGGCAGGCAGGCCGGCGTCTTCGCGACCGGCGGGACGGTGTGCAGCGGCACCGCGGGCACCGAGTCCGGCATGCAGATGATCCATCTGACCTGCGCCAAGGGCAACAAGGACCGCACCACCGGGATGGTCGACTCGGTCGACGGCACGTCCATGAAGGTGACCTGGTCGGGCAAGGTCGGCCAGGAGACGTACACCAAGGCGGAGGGCGGCAAGCTGCCGTCCGGACTGCCGACCGCCGCGGCGCGGTGACGCTCCCTTCACCAGGGCGCGGTTCCGCCGGGAAACACCTGAAGCGGTGACATACGAGGGGCGCGCGAACGGGACCGTGCTCCAGGCGCGATGATGCTGGAGCACCGTCACGACCTCGATGGGACTGCTCATGCGCGCCATTCCGCTCACCGTCACCGCCGTTGCCGCCGCCCTGCTGCTGACCGCCTGCAACGGCGGCGGGAACAGCGGGAGCGGCGGCAAGAACAGTTCCGCCTGCCGGATCGGCGGGGTGTCCCTGGAAGTCGGGGCGGCGAGCGTGGCGCCCGCGGCGGGTGACACCGGTGAGGTGCCGGTCAGCATCACCAACCACAGCAAGACCTGCACGCTGGAGAACTTCCCCGGCGTCACCCTGCGCAAGGACGGCACGAGCGCGAAGCTGTCCGCCCAGAAGGGCGCCAAGGCGCAGACGCTGGAGCTCGCCAAGGGCGACGCCGCGGCCTTCACCATCAGCTACGTGCGCGGCAAGGACGGCGACGCCACCAGCCTCGCGGCCACCGAGCTGAAGATCACCCTGCCGGGCGACGACACGGTGCAGAGCTTCCCCTGGAGGTACGGCCCGATCGCCGGCCAGGGCGCCCCGACCAAGGCGAACGCCTCCGTCAGCGCCTTCCAGCAGGCCGGCGACTGAGCCCTCCGGGGAGCGCCCGGGGCCTGCCTCACTCCAGCCGCGGCCGCGCCCTGACCTGGGCGCGGTCCGCGGCGGCCGCGCCCTCCGTCCAGCCCGCCGCATCGCTCACCCCGCGCAGCCGGGCGGTGGTGGTCTCCGGGAACATCCGCTCCAGGCGACCGCTGACGGCCGTCTCGCGCGTGGCCAGCACCGGCAGCAGATCCCGGGTGACCTGGCTCTCGGCGGCGGCCGCGAGCCGGTCGCCGACCCGGTGGGCGTAGGCGGCGAGGAAGGACTGCCGGAAGGTCTTGGTGCGCTTGCGTCCGGCGGCCCGCTGGCCCGCCTCGGCCTTGGTCATGGCGTGCGTGGCCTGCACCAGCAGTGAGGTGTAGAGCAGTTCGACCGCTTCCAGATCCCCCTCGAAGCCGACGACGGTGGAGAAGCAGAGCGGTTCGTTCCACACCGCGCGGCAGTGGTTCGCGGTGGCCACGGCGTCCAGCAGGACGGCCTTGGCCTGCTCGTACGGCGGCTCGACACCTATCCGGCAGGCCCCGGGCGCGTCCGGCGCGGGCGCCGCGGCGGCGAGCAGCGCCTCGTCGACGCTGTGCCGGGCCATCAGCTCCTGCGCCTTGGCGGTGAGCGCCTCGGCCTCCTCCGGGTAGCCGGTCGCCTCGGCCTTGGCGAGCAGCGCGCGGATCCGGCCGAGCGTCCGGGAGGCGGCGGGGTCGTGGGTGCGGCGGGTCTCCTCCTCCAGGGGTTCGAGGTTCGGCAGGCGCAGCAGCAGGCGGTACAGCTCCAGGACGGCGGTGGCGTGGGAGAAGCGGTCGGCGCCGCGCGCGGGGCCCTCGGGCAGCTCGTCGAGCTGCGCGGCCCAGCGGCGCCCGCGCGGCCGGTCCCGGCCGGCCTGCGCCCGGATCAGCGCGGCGGCCAGGTGTACGTGCGGCTGCTCCAGCTCGCGCCGCACCAGCCGTACGACGTCGGCGGGCTGCCAGCCGCGCCGCCACGCGGCCTCCGTGAACTCCTCGCCGCGCCGGGCGAGTTCGGCGTCGGCGGCGGGGTCGGCCGCGAGCAGGGAGGCACCCGTGTCGAGGCCGGTGTCGGTGCGGTCGTAGAGCGCGGCCCGGAAGGCCCGCTCGACCGTGCTGGCAGAACTGGTCACATCGCCGATCGTGCCACGCCCCGCCGACAGCGCACCGAACACTGTCCACAGCCTGTGGACAACTTTCCGTCGACCACCCTCCGTCCGGCACGCCTTTTGCGTCCGTCCCACCACCCCCTCGACTGTCAACCACCGGTTGACAGTCGAGGGGGGGCAACCTACGGTTGACACATGGCGACCAACCCGAACATCACGGTTTCCGTACGCCTCGACGACCTCGTCGAGGCCATCAAGAAGGTTCATCCCGAACCCCTCGACCAGTTGCAGGACGCGGTGATCGCGGCCGATCACCTCGGTGATGTGGCGGACCACCTGATCGGTCACTTCGTGGACCAGGCCCGCCGCTCGGGCGCGTCCTGGACCGAGATCGGCAAGAGCATGGGAGTGACCCGGCAGGCGGCACAGAAGCGGTTCGTGCCGAAGGAGTCCGCCGACCTCGACCCCAGCCAGGGCTTCAACCGCTACACCCCGCGCGCGCGGAACGTGGTCATGGCCGCGCACAACGAGGCGGTGGCCGCCCGCAACCCGGAGGGCCGCCCCGAGCACCTGGTCCTCGGCCTGCTGTCGGAGCCGGAGGGCATCGCGGCGAAGGCGATCACCGCGCAGGACGTCCCGCTGGACGCCGTACGGCAGGCCGCGACCGCCGCGCTGCCGCCCGCGGCCGAGCAGGTCCCCGACCTCGTGCCCTACGGCCCCGAGGCCAAGAAGGTCCTGGAACTCACCTTCCGGGAGGCCCTGCGGCTCGGGCACAACTACATCGGCACCGAACACCTCCTGCTGGCCCTGCTGGAGCACGAGAACGGCGCGGGCGTCCTCAGCGGGCTCGGTGTCACCAAGGCCGCGGCCGAGGAGTACGTGAACAAGGTCCTCGCGCTGCTCCTGGAGAAGCACTCAAGTACCCCCACCGAGGACTGAAACCGCAGGTCAGCGCGATTGTCAGTGCCGCCTGCCACACTCGCAGTCATGACCGACCGGTGGGCGCTCGCCGCGGCCGAGGACGGTGGCGTGGACGTCGCCCCCCTCGGCCCGGACGGGCTGCCCACCGGACCGGTGCTGCGCGAGAGAGATCTCGCCGGGGCGGTGCGGAGCCGCCCGGAGGTGACGCGCTGGGTGTGGCGGTCGACCGCCGACGTCTACCCGCGTCTGCTCGCCACGGGGGTGCGAGTGGAGCGGTGCTACGACATCGAGGTCGCCGAGACCCTGCTGCTGGGCCACGAGGGGCGGTACGGCGAACCACGCTCGGCCGCCGCCGCCCTGGCCCGCCTCCGGGGCGGTCCCGTACCGCCCGATCCACCGCAGCGGGCGGCCCATCCGGGCGCCCAGTCCCCGCTGTTCGAACCCACCGGCACCCGGCTGCCGCTGCCCGACCTCCTCGCGGTCTACGCCGACCAGCTGCGACGGCACGAGAAGGTGGCCGATCCGGGCCGGATGCGCCTGCTGACCGCCGCCGAGTCGGCAGGCACGCTGGTGGCCGCCGAGATGAACCACTCCGGGCTGCCCTGGAGCGCCGAGGTCCACCGCGACGTGCTCCGCGACCTGCTCGGCGAGCGGTACGCGGGCGGGGGCGAGCCGCGCCGCCTCGCGGAGCTCGCGGACGAGGTCTCCGCCGCGTTCGGCCGCCGGGTCCGTCCCGACCTGCCGGCCGATGTGATCAAGGCCTTCGCACAGGCCGGGATCAAGGTGAGATCCACCCGCCGCTGGGAGATCCAGTCCCTCGACCACCCGGCCGTCGCCCCGCTGCTGGAGTACAAGAGGCTGTACCGCGTCTGGGTGGCCCACGGCTGGTCCTGGCTCCAGGACTGGGTGCGGGAGGGCCGATTCCGACCGGAGTTCCAGGCCGGCGGCACGGTCACCGGGCGCTGGGTGACCCATGGCGGAGGCGCCCTTCAGATCCCCAAGGTGATCCGGCGGGCCGTGGTCGCCGACCCCGGCTGGCGGCTGGTGGTGGCCGACGCCGACCAGATGGAGCCGCGGGTGCTGGCCGCGATCTCCCGCGACCCCGGCCTGATGGAGGTCGCGGGCCGCGCGAGCGACCTCTACCAGGCCGTCTCCGACCGCGCCTTCTCCGGCGACCGCGACCAGGCCAAGCTGGCCGTGCTCGGCGCGGTCTACGGCCAGACCTCCGGCGACGGCCTGAAGAACCTCGCCGCGCTGCGCCGCCGCTTCCCGAAGGCCGTCGCCTATGTCGACGACGCGGCGCGGGCGGGCGAGGAGGGCCGGCTGGTGCGCACCTGGCTGGGCCGCACCTGCCCGCCGGCCGCCGGCGCGACCGAGGCGGCGGAGGAGGCCGGCATTCCCGTCGGCATCGGGGAGGAGGGCGAGTCCCCGGCCGACGGCCGGGCGGCCTGGGTCCCGGGCTACGCCTCCGCCGACTCCCGCGCGCGGGGCCGCTTCGCGCGCAACTTCGTCGTCCAGGGCAGCGCCGCCGACTGGGCCCTGCTGCTGCTCGCGGCGCTGCGCCGGTCCTGCGCCCCGCTGCGGGCCGAGCTGGTCTTCTTCCAGCACGACGAGGTGATCGTGCACTGCCCCGCGGAGGAGACCGACACCGTCGTGGCGGCCATCCGCGACGCGGCCGCCCTCGCCGGCCGGCTCACCTTCGGCGAGACACCGGTGCGCTTCCCGTTCACGACAGCGGTGGTGAAGTGCTACGCGGACGCCAAGTAGACCGCCGGGCGGACCCGTGACCGGAACCGGCGCAGGTCCTCCGGCGCCTCGCGGTCCGACGCCGGTCGACCGCCCGCCGGGGGCCGGTTCACTCGGCGAGCAGCTCCCGCAGCTCGGTCACCACCACCTGTTCGTCCGTGCCGGTCAGGGCGGCGAGGGCGGTGCGCCAGGCGTCGTGGGCCTCCGCGCGGCGGCCTTGCGCGTGCAGCAGGAGACCACGCTGGTGGCGGGCCAGGCCGCCCGTGTAGCGGTCGGCGCGGGCATCGGCGCGGCGCAGCAGCTCCCCGCACTCGATGTACGCCCGCTCGTTCTCCCCCAGCTGCCGCAACGCGCGGACCAGACCGAGCCGGGTCTGGGACTCACCGTGCCAGTCGCTCTGCCCGCCGAGGATGCGCAGGCTCTCCTGGAAGTGCCGGGCGGCGGCGTCCGGTTCGCCCAGGGTGAGATGGGCGTAGCCGATGTTGCAGTGCGCCGAGTGGCGCAGGATGACGGCACCGACCGTCTCCCCGATCGCCAGCGAGCGCCGGTGCTGCTCGATGGCGGCGCGGGGATCGGTGTGCTCGTAGAGGTTGCCGAGATGGCTGTGGGTGACGGCCTCGCCGAAGGGATCGTTCAGCAGCCGCGAACAGGTCAGGCTCTGCCGCAGCGCCTCCTCGGACTCCGCGAACCGGCCGAGCCCCTCCAGCAGCAGCCCCCGGTTGTTCAGACAGCGCCGGACGCGGCTGGGCACGCCGAGCCGCCGCCAGCTCTCCAGGCAGCGGTCGGTCAGGGCGAGGGCGTCGTTGTGCCGGCCGGTCAGGAAGTGCAGGCCCGCGAGATCGCCGAGCGCGTACGCCTCCGCCGCCGGATCCTCAAGTCGCCGCGCCGCCCCGAGCGCGGCCCGCCCCAGCACCTCCATCTCCGCGACCCGGCCGCTGCGCTGCACATACGGGAAGAGCAGCCGCGCGAGCACCGAGAGATGGGCCAGCCTGCGCGGATCGGCCGCGTCGGCGTTGCGCGCCACCAGAGCGACGACGTTCTCCAGCTCCGTCTCGCCCCAGGCGCCGGCCTGCCCGGCCGACTCGAAGGACCGCAGTCCGGCCACCGCGGCGGCGTGCTCCGCCGGCTGCGCGCGGGTCGGCCGCCGCCGGTCGTCCAGGTCGAGGCCGGGTTCCACGATGGCGACGAGCACGTGCTCGGCCGCGGCGGCGTACCAGCGCAGGGCGACGAGGTCGGGGGACGTGTCGTCCTCCGCGCGGGCGCGCGCCGGACCGTCGGCGGTGGTGGCCTGGACCGCGGTCGCACGGAACCCGCTCTCGTCCCCGGCCAGTTCGCGGGCGAACTCACGGACCAGGTCGTGCGGGGTGTAGCGGCCGTAGGCCGTCTCCTCCAGGAGGGCCACGTCCACGAGACGATCCAGGGCGGCCTCGGCGCGGCGCGCGTCGATGCCGGTGAGGTCGGCGAGCAGCGGGGCGGCATAGGTGGGCAGGTCGAGCGCGCCGATGCCACGCAGGACGAGGGCCGCGTCCCGGTCGGCCTCTCGGTCGGCGGCGGCGAGGGCGTCATGGGCGACGCCCAGGGAGCGCCGGACACTGAGGTCGTCGTACTCCAGGTGCCGCAATCGGCCTCCGGTGGCGGCCAGTTGGCCGGCGAGCACGTCGGGGGTGAGCGCGCGCCGGGCGGTGAGCCGGGCCGCGACCACGCGCAGGGCCAGCGGCAGCCCGCCGGTCAGCTCGACCAGGGCGTGACCGGCGTCCAGCCCCGCGCGCCCGCTCAACACGCGTAGCAGCTCCGCGCTGTCCTCCCCGGCCAGCGGGGCGAGCGCGAAGCGCCGGGTGCCGTCGAGGGTGGTCAGCGGCGAGCGGCTGGTGACGATCACCGCGCACCCGGGACCGGCCGGCAGCAGGGGCCGTACCTGGGCGGCGTCCGCCGCGTCGTCCAGGACGAGCAGGATGCGGGCCGGGGCGAGCAGCGAACGGAGCAACGCGGCGGCCTCGTCCGGGTGTTCGGGCACGGTGCGAGGCGCGACGCCGAGGTCCCGCAGCAGCGCGGCAAGCGCCTGCGCGGGTGCGAGCGGGGGCATGCCGGGTGTGGCGCCGTGCAGGTTGACGTAGAGCTGGCCGTCGGGGAAACGTTCCCGCAGCTCATGGGCGACGTGCAGGGCGAGCGCGCTCTTGCCGACGCCCGCCATGCCGGAGACCACGGCGACGGCGGGGGCCGGCGCGGGCGGCTCGGTCAGCACCTGACGCAGGGCGCGGTGGACCAGGGCACGGCCGGTGAAGTGAGCAGGAGGCGGAGGGAGTTGGGCGGGGGGCGGCGGGAGCTGGGGGGCATGCGGAGGGTGCGGCGGGGCCGCGTCACCCGTGCCGTCGCGGTCGCCTCGGCGGTCGTCGTCGCGCTCGCTCTCCCGGTCGCCTCGGCGGTCGTCGCCGTACTCGCTCCGGCGGTCGCCTGATCGGCCGGTCCCGCGTCCGTCTTCGGGGCCGCTGTGGTGGCTGCCGCCGTGCTCGCCCGCGCGGTCACCTCGGTGGCTGTCGCGGTGCTCGCCCGCGCACTCGTCGGCGCGCCCACCCTCGCGCTCGTCACCGCGCCCGCCCTCGCGCGCGCCCGCACGCTCGGTCTGGCGCGCGACTCCACACTCGCCTTTACGGTCGTCCCCGCGCGAAACCGCGTACGCGCCCGGCTTCGACTCCTCCTCCGGCACGGCCGCCGAGCACCCCGCCCGCGCCCGCCGCCCCTCCCCCGGGCAGCGCTCCTCGACCGGTCCCCACGACACCCCGTCCTCACGCCCGTCCCTGTCCTCGTCCTCGTCCTCGCCCTCACCCTCGTCCTCGTCCCCCTCCTCCGGAAGCCACTCGTCGCTCCCCCGCAGCACCTCGACATGGGCCTCGCGGATGGCGGGGCCGGGTTCGACGCCGAGTTCCTCGATCAGGCGGGCGCGCAGATCGCGGTGGACGGCGAGGGCCTCTGCCTGGCGGCCGGTGCGGTGCAGGGCGAGCATCAGTTGCCGGTGGTAGGCCTCGCGGAGCGGATGCTCGGCCACGAGAGCGGCGAGCTGGGGCACGAGCGCCGCCAACCGTGTCCCGCCGATGGCGAGTTCTGCGTCGTACCGCCATTCCAGAAGGAGCAAGCGCGCCTCCGTCAGACGCGTCACGAGCGTGTTGCCGTCGAAGTCGGGCAGCCCGCTGAGCGGGGTGCCGCGCCACAGGGCAAGCGCGGTCGTGCAGGCGCGTACGACGCCGGGCCAGTCGCGCCGGGCGTGCGCGGCGCGCGCGTCGGTGACCAGCGCGTCGAACACGTGCACGTCCAACTCGCCCTGTTCGACGCGCAGCAGATAGCCCGGCGGTACGGACCTGAGCCGTTCGGGATCGTCCAGAAGCCGGCGCAGCCGGGTGACGTGGTTGTGCAGGGACGCCCGCGCGGAGACCGGCGGCGCCCCGCCCCACAGGGCGTCCTTCAGCGACTCGACCGACACGACCCGGCCGGGCTCCAGCAGCAGCGCGGCAAGGAGCGCGCGCACCTTGGGGCTGCCGATGGGGCGGACGGCGTTGTCGGAACGGCCTTCTCCGGCAGTGCCGTTGACGGAGGTTCCGATGCCGGAGCTTCCGGTGCCGGGGGCTCCGGTGCCGTCGTACGGCCTCTCGCACGCCTGTGTCCCGCACGGGTTGTCGTACGACGGGCGGTCGTAGAGGACCGGCGGACCCAGCAGTCCGAATCGCAGCTCGCGCCGCCCCTTCACGCCGCTCCACTGCCTTCCCGTGCGGTCGGGACCGACCGTCTTCCGCGGCGGGCGCGCGCCCGCCGTACCCTGGCGGAAATCCGCCCCGCGGGCGATGATTTCCCGCCATCTTCCGCGGCCGGCTTCCTGTCGCCGTCCACGTGGCGACCGACCCTGGTCAACGACCGCTCAGCGGGACCGGCCGCCGACCCGTTCACGCGCCGGTAGCCGCTGCCACCCGACGAGTTCCGGTCACCCGCCCCACCCCCCGCCGACGACCCATTGGCCACATGTTAGCGATCCGTTGGTGAGACTTGATGTGATCATTCCATCGGAACCGGCCCGACGGCGCGCGCGTCAGTCGCGCAACTCGGGGGAGTGTCGCCGCAGGTCGGATCCGGGGACGTGGGTGACCCCGGTCGGCGGAGGTGAACGACCGGGGCCCCGTCCCGCCCTCACATTCCTGTCAGATCACGGGCGGACGCCCCAGCCTGGTCAGGCGCCCCACCGTCCGCCATCGCATCGGGCGACGCTCGCCCGGCGACTCCCGCACCCCCTCCACGAACCCGCCGAACCACGCCTTCAGTCCGGCCGCGGAACGGGTGCGGGCGAGGGTGAGCAGCGTCCACACCCCGAGGTGCACCGGGATGAGCGGCAGCGGCAGCCGACGCCGGACGAGCCAGACGCGGTTGCGGGCGTTGACCCGGTAGTAGATGGCGTGCCGGGCCGGGGAGGTCTTGGGGTGCTGGAGCAGCAGTTCGGGGACGTAACGAATCTTCCAGCCGGCGTCGGCGGCCCGCCAGGCGAGGTCGGTCTCCTCGTGCGCGAAGAAGAACTCGGCCGGCCAGTCCCCGGTCTCGGCCAGCATGGCCATGCTCAGGGCGTGCCCGCCACCCAGGAACCCGGTGACGTATCCGCCGCGCATCGGGTCGGTCCTGCCGATCCGGGGCACGTGCCGCTGCTGGGTCTCGCCGTGCTCGTCGGCGATGCGGAAGCCGACGATGCCGAGGCGCGGGTCGGCGGCGTACAGATCCCGTACCCGGCGCAGCACATCGGCGTCGACGAGCAGCCCGTCGTCGTCCAGTTCCACGACGACGTCGACGTCCCCGAACGCGCGCAGCCGGGCGAGCGCGACGTTGCGGCCGCCCGGACAGCCCAGGTTCTCCGCCACGTCGACGGTGGTGACCTCGCCGGGCAGGGACAGCCTCCGGGCGAACTCGGGGAGCCGGCAGCCGTTGCCGACGATCACCATCCGGGTGGGAGCGAGATCCTGCTTGGCCACGGACTCCAGCAGGGCGTCGACCTCGGCGGGCCGGTTGCCCATGGTCACCACGGCCACGGCGATCCTCGGCTCCACCACGTCCCTCACCCCGTCCGGCCGACAACGACGGCGCACTCCTGACCGCGCGCCGCACCTCGTTCACCAAGATGTCGCCTCGCCTCCGCGGGTTCACCCTCCACCCAACCCTTTACACCCTTTTTGCACCACTTTGACAGAGGCGGGGAAATTCCGGTTGCGGACATGACCCAGCGGCTCCCGGGCAGGTCCGCGCCGGAAGAACACCTGCCGGTCCGCGACCGCAGGCGTGCACTCTCAGTTCACGTCTTCCCTGGCGGACGGCAGGGTGGGGCGACGGCACAACCAGCCGTTGACGGCGAAGCGGCTGTCCTCGGGCCTTCCGCTCGGGCAGCCGACCTTGCGGACTTCGTGCCAGACGGTCGGGCGGAAGAAGACGATGCTGTCGTGTTCGGGTTCGTAGTCCCGCCACGTACAGCCCTCCCACGTCGGGGTCTTCTCCGGGTCGACCGGGTGAAGCGCGTCGAAGACGCGCAGAGCGCCCCCCTGGAAGGGTCGTGGCGTGCGGTGCAGGTAGTAGACGAAGGTGAGCAGGCGTTCGGTGTATCCGCGGCCGTCGGTGTCCTGATGAGCCCGGTAGAAGTCGCCGTCGTTGTGCACGTTGAGGCAGTAGCTGGGCTCGGTGTCGCGGCAGGAGACGTGAAGCGTGTTCTCGACGACCTCCAGCACCTCGTCGATGGCCTCCAGCAGCTCCGGCGCGCCGAACCACGCCGAGCGGGAACGGCGCACCTCCGGAACCACCGAGCTGCCGTCGACCGTGGAGGGCGCCATGGCACCGCCGGCCTCCGCGACGACCCGCTCCAGCAGCGCGGCCGAAGTCCGCTTCCCCAGGAAGTCGGTGATGCGGCAGACCGTCACCGGAAGCCGCCAGACCGCGTCCGCGGACACACGCGACGACTGCTCGCCCGTGCGGGGTGTCGCTGTCGCCAGGTCTCGCACTGTCATCGTTCCCTGCCCTCGTGATCGCCATACACGGCATACGTGATGAACCGGACAGATCCTAGGGGCCCCCGAGGCGTCGGTGAGCGCGACGACTTGCCCGCAAGTCGCCTTCCGCGCAGTGGAATTCCTTCGAATAGCCGGATTCCTCATACCGTCTTACAGTTGATCCAATTTGCTTGATAAACGCGTGTTTGACGGGGAGAAACTAATCAAGAAAGCGCGAAACCCTCACGCTTGCTCTCACATTCGGGAACTTGCCCGAAATCGGTTGATGGATGGAGCACCTGCGTGAGTCCTGAGTTCAAGTCGACTCCACCGCTCGGACCGCTGGCCCGGGACAGATGCAAGAAGGCCGGAATGATCACCTCGCTCGCGCTGGCGGTGGTCACCGGAGTCGCCTCCCCCGCTACCGCGGCCGTGCGCGGCCTGACCGTGAATCCGGCCACGTCGCACGGCAAGGGGTCCCACCGCGGTGGCGACGGCTGCGACGCACAGTACGGCTCTGCCGGGTACGGCCATGATCACTCGGGCGGAAAGGGGTGCGTGGGCCCCACGGGTCCGACAGGCCCTACAGGCCCGGCAGGGCCCACGGGTGACACGGGCCCTGCCGGACCGGAGGGACCGACGGGTGACACGGGCCCGGCCGGACCGGAGGGCCTGCCCGGACTGCCCGGAGAGACGGGTCTGCCCGGACTGCCCGGCGAAACGGGACCGGCCGGACCTGAGGGACCGCCCGGACCGGAAGGCCTGCCCGGACTGCCCGGAGAGACGGGTCTGCCCGGACTGCCCGGCGAAACGGGACCGGCCGGACCTGAGGGACCGCCCGGACCGGAAGGCCTGC
>NZ_JBSFLI010000028.1:82781-114348 GCF_053598955.1 Streptomyces sp. NPDC001056
CCTGCCCGGACTGCCCGGACTGCCCGGACTGCCCGGCGAGATGGGCCTGCCCGGACTGCCCGGGGTCCAGGGGCCGGCAGGTCCAACAGGTCCGGCGGGCCCCGTCGGCCCCCCCGGTCTGCCTGGGTTCCAGGGGCTGCCCGGTGTGCCCGGTCTCCCGGGTCCGACGGGTGCGCCCGGCCTCCCGGGTCCGGCGGGTGCGCCCGGATGTTCCGACATCGACGCGACGCAGATCCTGGGAACCTACGAGCTCCGGTCCGCGGTGACCAACGGCGGTCAGACGTACGTGGGTATCCGCGCCGACACCGGCGACGAAACCGGTCCCTTCACGTGGGTCAACCTCACCTCCCACCCGGGCTATCCGGGGACGGGCGTCGTCTGCAGCGCGTCGATCAACGAGACCAACGCGCTCACCGGACAGCCGCACCCGGTACGCGTCAACGTCCTCACCACCGGTGGCCAGGTCTACGAGACCACATGCATCGCGAACCCGACGGCGCCGGGTGGGCCGTCGCTCGACTGCGACAACAACCCGTGGGTGCCGGTGGTCTCGCCCGAGCCGTAAGCAGTCCACTCACCCGGAGGATCCGACCCGGTGCCGACATCCTCGACACGAAGAGCCCCTCTGCCCTGCGCCTCCGCGGATCAGAGGGGCTCTCGGGCTGTGGAGCCCAGGAGTGGAGGTGCGGGCGGCGGCCGGCGGGGACTCCCGCACATGAACGCCCACGGCCCTGCTTCTCAGGAGCACACTCAGCGGTCGAGGTACGCCGGTACCGCGAGAACGCGCCGGTTGTCGTCGCCGGAGGGCCGCAGACCGAGCCTCCATTGGCTGCTTGCCGCGCTGCCGCGCGCCCTGAGCCCGGGGCCGGCGAATCCTTCGCCCGGCCCGCCCGCGGCGGCTTCGGCATCGCGCATCCTGGCGATCACACTCGCTCCGGTCGCCGACCTTTTTGCGCGCTGAGCCGCTCGCTACACCAGAAGCGAGGAGCACGCGGATGCCACCGCGTTGGTCGGCTGTCCACCTGTCAGCTTGGTCCTCAAGGCGAACCATGAAGAAAACCCCAGGTCAAATGCTTGGCCTGGGGTTCATCATGGAGCCGCTTTCGGGATTCGAACCCGAGACCTACGCATTACGAGTGCGTTGCTCTGGCCATCTGAGCTAAAGCGGCGTGCTGCCTGCACCTGGGGTGCGGTCGGCAACGTCGGTAAGTCTACACAGTTTCCGGGGGTGCTTCGTACCGGCCCCGGGGCGGTGTGCCGGGGCCGGGGCCGGGGGTCAGGAGCAGCGTTTGCCGGGGGGTGGCGGGGTGCCGTGGAGGAGGTAGGTCTCGATCGCGGAGTCGACGCAGCTGCTGCCGCGGAGGAAGGCGGTGTGGCCGTCGCCGGCGTAGGTCAGCAGGTGGCCGGAGGTCAGCTGGTGGGCCAGGGACTGGGCCCAGCGGTAGGGGGTGGCGGGGTCGCGGACGGTGCCGACGACCACGATCGGGGCCGCGCCCCGTGCCGTGATGCGGTGCGGTTCGCCCGTGGCCCGCACCGGCCAGTACGCGCAGTTCAGCGAGGACCAGGCCAGGCCCTCGCCGAAGACCGGGGACGCCTTCTCGAACGCGGCCCGCGCCTGGTCCACCTGCCGGGGGCCGGTGAAGGCGGGCGGCAGGTCGAGGCAGTTCACGGCGTTGTTGGCCATCATCAGGTTGCTGTAGTGGCCGTTCGCGTCGCGCTCGTAGTAGCTGTCCGAGAGGGCGAGCAGGGCCGCGCCGTCGCCCTTCGTCGCCGAGGTCAGCGCCGCGCGCAGCTGGCCCCAGGCGCCCTCGTCGTACATCGCCGCGATCACGCCGGTGGTGGCCAGCGCCTCGCCCAGCTTGCGGCCGTCGCGGTCGCCCGTCGGGACGGGATGGCCGTCCAGCTTGCGGAAGAAGCTCCTGAGGTGGTCGGCGGCCTGCTTCGGGGTCGTGCCCCTGCCCCCGAGCGGGCAGTCCGTGCGGCGCACGCAGTCCTCGGTGAAGGCCTGGAACGCCGTCTCGAAGCCCTGGGCCTGCTCCAGGTTCACCGTGCGGGAGTCCAGGGAGGGGTCCAGCGCGCCGTCCAGGACCACGCGGCCCACCCGGCTCGGGAAGAGGCCGGCGTAGGTCGCGCCGAGGAAGGTGCCGTACGACGCCCCCACGTAGTTCAGCTTCGCGTCGCCCAGCGCCGCGCGGAGGACGTCCATGTCCCGGGCCACCTCGACGGTGGAGACATGCCGCAGCAGCCGCGCCGAGTGCGCCCCGCAGGCCTGGGAGAACTTCTCGTCGGCGGCGACGGCCGCGTCCTCCTCCGCCCGGTCGTCGGGGGTCACGTCGGTCTGCGTGTACGTGTCCATCTGGCGGTCGCCGAGGCACTCGACGGGCTCGCTGCGGGCGACGCCGCGCGGGTCCATCGCGACCATGTCGTACCGGGCGCGGACCTCGGCGGGGTAGCCGAGACCGGCGTACTGCTGCAGGTAGCCCACCGCCGAGCCGCCCGGCCCGCCCGGGTTGACCAGCAGCGAACCGAGCGGCTTGGCGCTGCCGGTGGCGGCCCTGCGGGTCACCGCGAGCCGTACGTCGCCCGCGCCCGGCCGGTCGTAGTCCAGCGGGGCCTTCATCGTGGCGCACTGGAACCCGGGGGCGCCGCAGTCGCGCCACCGGAGCCGCTGTGTGTAGTACGGCGTGAGCGCGGCCGGGATCGCGCGCGGCAGCGGTGCCAGGACGGGGGCGGCCGCCGCGTCGGTCCGCGGCGACGCCGCCGAGGACGGCCTGATCGAGCTGCTGCCCGGCGAGCACGCGGACACGAGGAGAGCCGCGGTCGTCAGGGCGGCGGCCATGAGCCGGGCCGTGGTCCGGGGGCGGGCCGCGGGACGCCCGCCGCGGGGCCGGAAGGGGGAGGACCTGGTCTGCATCCCGCGAGAGTAACGCTGGGCGATGCGGCGGATGCGATGAGTTCGGATTGTCGCCCCGTACGAGGGACGGGGCGTCGGGAGCACCCTCCGGAACGGCATCCTCAGCCCGCCCGCAGCGCCATCGTCATCGCCTCCACCGCCAGCAGCGGCGCCACATTGCGGTCCAGGGCCTCGCGGCACGCGGCGATCGCCTCGATGCGGCGCAGGGTGGACTCCGGGGAACTGCCGCGGGCCAGCCGGTCCAGCGCGTCCTGCGCGTCGGCGTTGGCGATCGCCACACGGGAGCCGAGCTGGAGGGCGAGGACGTCGCGGTAGAAGGTGGTGAGGTCGCCGAGGGCCACGTCCAGGCTGTCGCGCTGGGTACGGGTTCTGCGGCGCTTCTGCATGTCCTCCAGGTCCTTCATCACGCCCGCCGTGCCGCGCGGCAGCCGGCCGCCCTGGACCGCGCCGAGCGCCGCCTTCAGCTCCTCGGCCTCCCTGCCGTCCATCTCCTCGGCGAGCTGCTTGGCGTCCTCGGCGGCCGCGTCGACCAGTTCCTGGGCGGCCTTGAGGCAGGCGCCGACCTCGTCCAGGCGCAGCGGGAGCTTGAGGACGGCGGCGCGGCGCTCGCGGGCCGCCGGGTCCGTGGCCAGGCGCCGGGCGCGGTCCACGTGTCCCTGGGTGGCGCGGGCGGCGGCGGCCGCGGCCTGCGGTTCGACGCCGTCGCGTCGTACGAGCATGTCGGCGACCGCGTCCACCGAGGGTGTGCGCAGGTTCAGGTGGCGGCAGCGGGAGCGGATGGTCGGCAGGACGTCCTCGACGGAGGGGGCGCACAGCAGCCAGACCGTGCGGGGGGCGGGCTCCTCGACGGCCTTGAGCACGGCGTTCGCCGACTTCTCGTTCAGCCGCTCGGCGTCCTCGACCAGGATGATCTGCCAGCGCCCGTTGGCCGGCGCGGTGAACGACTTGCGGACCGTGTCCCGCATGTCCCTCACCAGGATCTCCGCGCCGACCGCGGCGACCGTGGAGACGTCCGCGTGGGTGCCGAGCAGCGCGGTGTGGCAGCCGTTGCAGAAACCGCAGCCGGGCGCGCCGCCGAGGGCGCGGTCGGGGCTCACGCACTGGAGGGCGGCGGCGAAGGACCGGGCCGCCTGGTTGCGGCCCGCGCCGGGCGGGCCGGTGAACAGCCACGCGTGCGTCATCCGGGACGTCTCCGGCAGCGGCTCGTCCGCCGCGGCGGCGGTGACCAGGGCGTCGGCGTCCCGGGCGGCGGCGTCCAGCACCGCGCTCACCTTCTCCTGCCCGACGAGGTCGTCCCACACGCTCACGGGTCACGCCGCCCTTCCGTCACACTCCGCGTTCCGACCTCCATTGTGCGGGTGGGCTCTGACAACGAGGACTCCGCCGACTGCGCCGCCGACGCGGAGCGGCGCCCGCCCCCTGCTCCACGCAGGACACGAGCGCCGCTCCGCACAAGTGCGGGGTCAGCCCCGGCGGCCCCGCCGGGGCCCGTCCTCCTCGTCGTACGAGCCCAGCAGCTCGTCCGCCAGGGACGGCAGGTCGTCCAGGGGTGTCTCCTCGGCCCAGTCGGGTCGGGGCCGGCGGCGGGTGCCGTCGGTGCCGGGCCGGGGCATCTCACGGGTGCGGTCCTCGGAACCGTCGGGGCCCGCGGTCCGCTCGTCGCGGAAGAAACCGCGCGGCACCCGGTCCGCCGGGGCCTCGTCGCGCACGGGCGGCAGTACGGCCGTCTCGTCCGCGCCCACCTGGGGCAGTACGGCGGTCTCGTCGGCGGCGCCGGCGGGCACCTGCGGCAGCACGGCCGTCTCGTCCGCGGCACCGGGAACGGCCGGCGGCTGCGGCAGCTCGGCGGTCGTCTCGGCATCGGAGACCGGGTTCCGGGCGTCGCGGCCGAACGGCTCGTCCGAGTCCGGCGAGAGGACCGGGGTGGGCACCGTCTCCTCCGTGCCCGGTCCCGGCGACACCACCGGAGTGGCCACCGTGGTCGCGTCCGCGGTCACGCCCGGGGCCTTCGGCTGGGGGCTGACCGGCCTGCGGGCCGCCAGGTCGGCGACCGCGGCGGCCTCGGCGGCCTGACGGCGGGCCTCCTCGGCGCGGAGCAGCGCGTCCTCCGCCTTGCGCTGTGCCTCCAGGCGCCGGGCCTCCTCCTCGGCACGCTCCTTGGCCTGCCGGGCCTCCTCCTCGGCGCGGAGCCGGGCCTGCCGGGCCTCCTCCTCCGCGCGCAGCCGGGCCTCTTCCTCGGCCTGCTTGCGGCGGCGCTCCTCCTCGGCCTTGCGGCGCTCCTCCGCCTCGGCGCGGGCCTTCTCCTCGGCGAGCAGCCGCTGCCGCTCCTCCTCGGCGCGCCGGGCCGCGTCGGCCGCCCGCTGCCGGGCCTCCTCCGCCTGCCGTTCGGCCTCGCGGCGCTGCGCCTCCTCCAGCTCGCGGCGCTTGCGCTCCTCCTCCTCGGCACGCAGCCGGGCCAGCTCCTCCTGGCGCTCGCGCTCCAGGCGCTCCTCCTCGGCCTTGCGCGCGGCCTCCTCCTCGGCCTTGCGGCGGGCCTCCTCCTCGGCCTTCCTGCGCGCCTCCTCCCGGGCCTCGATCTCGGCCTGGGACAGCGGCAGCACGGTGTCGAGGCGGTGCCGGATCACGGTGGTGACGGCCTCGGGCTCCTGCCCGGCGTCGACCACCAGGTAGCGGCCGGGGTCGGAGGCGGCCAGGGTGAGGAAACCGGCCCGCACGCGCGCGTGGAACTCCGCGGGCTCCGACTCCAGCCGGTCCGGCGCCTCGGTGAACCGCTCGCGGGCGGCCTCCGGGGAGACGTCGAGCAGCACGGTGAGATGCGGTACGAGGCCGTCGGTCGCCCAGCGGTTGATACGGGCGATCTCGGTCGGGGACAGATCGCGGCCCGCGCCCTGGTAGGCGACGGAGGAGTCGATGTAGCGGTCGGAGATCACCACCGCGCCGCGCTCCAGGGCGGGGCGTACGACGGTGTCGACGTGTTCGGCGCGGTCGGCGGCGTACAGCAGCGCCTCCGCGCGGTGGGACAGGCCCGCCGAGGACACGTCCAGCAGGATCGAGCGCAGCCGCTTGCCCACGGGGGTGGCCCCCGGCTCGCGGGTGAGCACGACCTCGTGGCCCTTGGCGCGGATCCACTCGGCGAGGGCCTCGGCCTGGGTGGACTTGCCGGCGCCGTCGCCGCCCTCCAGGGCGATGAAGAAGCCGTTCGTGGCCTGCGTCTCGACGGGGTCGTCGCCGCCGAGCAGCGCGTCCTTGAGGTCCTGGCGCAGCGGGATGCCGGAACGGTCGTCGACCTTGGCGAGCACCAGCGCGGCCACCGGCAGCAGCAGAGCGCCGACCAGCATCAGCGTGAACGAGGCGCCGCCGTGCGCGAACACGAACCGGCCGTTCTCCAGCCGGTGCCGGCCGATCAGCCCGGCGACCACCGGGGCGATCACCGCGCCGAGCGCTATGAAGACGCGGACGACGGCCTGGAGGTGCTCGGTGACGCGCGCCCTGCGGTAGTCCTCGGTCTCCTGGTCGAGCAGGGCGTGCCCGGTGTTGGCCGCGATGCCCGCGCCGAGACCGGCCAGGGTGACGATCAGCAGCACCGTGGTGACGTCCGGGACCAGACCGGCGGCCAGCAGCGCGACGCCGGTGAAGGCGATCGCGAGGGCCAGCAGCCGACGGCGGGACAGCGAGGGCAGCAGCGCGGGTGCCGTGCGGATGCCGACGGCGACGCCGCCGGTCAGGCCGAACACCAGCAGGCCGTACAGCACCGGGCCGCCGCCCAGGTCGGTGGCGTGCAGCACGCACACGGAGACGGCGGCCGCGATGGCGCCGGCCACGACGGCGCAGGCGAGGACGAGCAGCGGGATCGCGCCCGTGCGCCCCTTGTCCACACCGGCGCCGGTGCGCGGGCGGCGCAGGCCCTCCAGCGGGGACCGCGCGCGGGGGGTGCGCGTGTCGGGCAGCTCCAGGAAGGTCAGCAGGGAGAGGGAGGCGGCGAACAGGCCCGCCGCCACGTACGACGCGAGGGCCGCGTGGTGCTGGTCGAACCACGGCACGCCGGTGCCCAGCAGGTTGTTGAGCAGGCCGGCGACGACCAGCGCGGCGGCGGCCAGCGGTACGGCGAGGAAGCCGGTGCGCAGCGCGAGGCGGCGCAGGGCGTCCATGTGGTCGGGCAGCGGCCGGACGGTCGCGCCCTCCGGCGGCGGGGCGGGCAGCAGGGCCGGGGCCGCGCTCTCGCGGCACACCGTCCACAGCCGCTCGGCGACGCCGGTGACGAAGGCGGTGACCAGCAGCACGGCCGGGGCGTTCGCCGGGGACCAGTCGATCCACAGGGGGGCGATGATCAGCAGCACGGCGCGCAGGCCGTCGGCGCCGACCATGGTCCAGCGGCGGTCGAGCGGGCCCTCCTGGGCGGTGAGCGTGGTCAGCGGGCCGAGCAGGACCGCGCCGAAGAGCAGCGCGGCGAGGCCCCGGGCCGCGAAGACCGTCGCGACCGCGAACGCGACACCCCGGTAGCCGCCGCCGAACGCGCCCTGGGTGATCGCCGCCTGGAGGACGAGGAGGACCAGGACGAGGAGGGCGAGGGTGTCGCCGACCCCGCTGACCAGCTGCGCGCTCCACAGGCGCCGCAACTGCGGTCGGCGCAGCAGGGAACGTACGGCGCGCTCGCGGGAGTCCGCGACCAGGGCGTCGTCCGGTTCTGGAGTGTGGGCCGTTGGCTGCTCGGCTCGCGTCATGCGTTCAGCCTATCCGCAGCCACCGACACCACACCTCGCACTCCTGGCATGCGCACGCCCCGACACCAAAGTGATGCCGGGGCGTGTGCGGGGCGAAACGGGACGCCTGGGCGCTCAGTCCTCCGCGCCGGAAGACGTCGACTTCGTCGCCGTCGTCTTCTTGGCGGCGGTCTTCTTCACCGCCGTCTTCTTCGCGGCGCTCGCCGTGGTCTTCTTCGCCGCCGTCTTCTTGGCGGCGGTCTTCTTCGCCGGGGCGGTCTTCTTGGCCGCCGCCTTCTTCGCGGTCTTCTTGGCCGGGCCCTTCGCGCGCTTCTCGGCGAGGAGTTCGAAGCCGCGCTCCGGGGTGATCGTCTCCACGCTGTCGCCGGAGCGCAGGGTCGCGTTGGTCTCGCCGTCGGTGACGTACGGCCCGAAGCGGCCGTCCTTGACCACGACCGGCTTCTTGGACACCGGGTCCTCGCCCAGCTCCTTCAGCGGCGGCTTGGCGGCGGCCCGCCCACGCTGCTTCGGCTGGGCGTAGATCGCCAGCGCCTCCTCCAGCGTGATCGTGAAGAGCTGGTCCTCGGTCTGGAGCGAGCGCGAGTCCGTGCCCTTCTTCAGGTACGGGCCGTAGCGGCCGTTCTGGGCGGTGATCTCCTGGCCCTCGGCGTCGGCGCCGACGACACGCGGCAGCGACATCAGCTTCAGGGCGTCGCCCAGCGTCACCGTGTCCAGCGACATGGACTTGAAGAGGGAGGCGGTACGCGGCTTGACCGCGTTCTTACCGGTCTTCGGGGTGCCCTCGGGGAGCACCTCGGTGACGTACGGGCCGTAGCGCCCCTTCTTGGCGACGATCGCGTGGCCGGTGGCCGGGTCGGTGCCCAGCTCGATCTCGCCGCTGGGCTCGGCCAGCAGCTTCTCGGCCAGCTCGACGGTCAGCTCGTCCGGCGCCAGGTCGTCCGGGATGTCGGCGCGCTGGTGCTGCTCGGTGTCCTTCTCGCCGCGCTCGATGTACGGCCCGTAGCGGCCGACCCGCAGCACGATGCCGTTGCCCACCGGGAACGAGGACACCTCGCGGGCGTCGATCGCGCCCAGGTCGGTGACCAGTTCCTTGAGGCCGCCGAGGTGGTCGCCGTCGCCGTTGCCCGCGTCGGCCGCGGCGCCGCCGATGGTGCCCTCGCCGAAGTAGAAGCGCTTCAGCCACGGCACGGCCTGGGCCTCACCGCGGGCGATCCGGTCGAGGTCGTCCTCCATCTTGGCGGTGAAGTCGTAGTCGACCAGCCGACCGAAGTGCTTCTCCAGAAGGTTCACGACGGCGAAGGACAGGAAGGACGGCACGAGGGCCGTGCCCTTCTTGAAGACATAACCGCGGTCGAGGATCGTGCCGATGATCGACGCGTAGGTCGACGGGCGGCCGATCTCGCGCTCTTCCAGCTCCTTGACCAGGGAGGCCTCGGTGTAGCGGGCCGGCGGCTTGGTGGCGTGGCCGTCGACCGTGATCTCCTCGGCGGACAGCGCGTCGCCCTCGGCGACCTGCGGCAGCCGGCGCTCGCGGTCGTCCAGCTCGGCGTTCGGGTCGTCGGCGCCCTCGACGTAGGCCTTGAGGAAGCCGTGGAAGGTGATCGTCTTGCCGGAGGCGCTGAACTCCACGTCCCGGCCGTCGGCGGCGGTGCCACCGATCCTGACGGTCACGCTGTTGCCGGTCGCGTCCTTCATCTGGGAGGCGACGGTCCGCTTCCAGATCAGCTCGTACAGCTTGAACTGGTCGCCGGTCAGGCCGGTCTCCGCGGGCGTGCGGAAACGATCACCCGAGGGCCGGATCGCCTCGTGCGCCTCCTGCGCGTTCTTCACCTTCACCGCGTACGTACGCGGCTGCGGGGGCAGGTAGTCGGCGCCGTACAGCTGCGTGACCTGGGCGCGGGCGGCCGTGACGGCGGTCTCGCTCAGCGTCGTGGAGTCCGTACGCATGTACGTGATGTAGCCGTTCTCGTACAGCTTCTGGGCGACCTGCATGGTCGCCTTGGCGCCGAAGCCGAGCTTGCGGCTGGCCTCCTGCTGGAGCGTCGTGGTGCGGAACGGCGCGTACGGCGAGCGGCGGTACGGCTTGGACTCCACCGAGCGCACGGAGAAGCGGGTGTTCTCCAGCGCGGCGGCGAGCGCGCGGGCGGTCGCCTCGTCCAGGTGGAGGATGTTCGCGGTCTTCGGCCGCCCCAGGGAGTCGAAGTCACGGCCCTGCGCCACACGCCGTCCGTCGACGGTCTGCAGGCGCGCGACCAGCGACGACGGGTCGGAGGGGTCACCCGCGCGGCCGGTCCCGAAGGTGCCGGTGAGGTCCCAGTACTCGGCAGAGCGGAAGGCGATGCGCTCGCGTTCCCGCTCGACCACGAGCCGGGTCGCGACGGACTGGACACGGCCGGCCGACAGCCGGGGCATGACCTTCTTCCACAGCACCGGGGAGACCTCGTAGCCGTAGAGGCGGTCGAGGATGCGGCGGGTCTCCTGGGCGTCGACCAGCTTCTGGTTGAGCTGGCGCGGGTTGGCGACGGCCTCGCGGATCGCGTCCTTGGTGATCTCGTGGAAGACCATCCGCTTGACCGGGATCTTCGGCTTCAGGACCTCCTGGAGGTGCCAGGCGATGGCCTCGCCCTCCCGGTCCTCGTCGGTGGCCAGGAAGAGTTCGTCGGAATCCTTCAGCAGGTCCTTGAGCTTCTTGACCTGCGCCTTCTTGTCCGCGTTGACCACGTAGACCGGCTGGAAGTCGTGTTCGACGTCCACGCCGAGGCGGCGCACCTCGCCGGTGTACTTCTCGGGCACCTCGGCGGCGCCGTTGGGAAGGTCACGGATGTGCCCGACGCTCGCTTCGACTACGTAGCCGGGGCCGAGGTAGCCCTTGATCGTCTTCGCCTTGGCAGGCGACTCGACGATGACGAGTCGGCGGCCGCCCTGTGCGGTCTCGCTGGTCGGGGACAACTTCGCTCTTCTCTCCGGTCGACGCTGTGGCCTCCCCAGGCCTTGGTCCCGGGGTCGCAACGTACTGCTGGCACGTGTGACGCTGCGGAGTGTGACGGTACATCCCGCCCCCGTGTCAAACGGGAAAAGCCCACAACGGCCACTCGAACGGTAACCCGACTACCGGTATTCCTGCCGCCCGGAGTACCGGGTACCCCGTCCCGGCCTGTCCGGAGCGTGATGCTCCTCTTACTCTCGCGGCACCCCCGGGAAGGGACACCCGCCGACGTCAGAGGCGGGTGAGGCAGTAGCCGCCGAGGGCCAGTGCGAGGGTTCCGGCCACGCCCGCGACGGTGGCCGATGCGACCCGGTTCACACCGTGGGCCACCGGCTCACCGCGCCGCAGCCGGGTCCCGGTCCACACCAGGAGGGCACCTCCGAACAGGGCGAACACCACTCCCGTGAAGATCGCCGGTCCGCGCTCCATCGTTCCCCGCCCCTTCCGGCTCCGTCCAGCGCGGGGAGAGTGACACGCACGGGCGACAGGCGGGCGACATCGGGGTGAACGGGAGGCCGGTGGGGCGGGCACCGGACCGGGCGAGGGACGCGGAGGTGCGCTCCTCGCCACGGGACCCGTGTTTTTCCGGCCGTTCTGCGGTCGGCGGCCCACCCGGGCGTGCCAAGGGCATACGCCGGGGGGCGTCGCCGGCATGCGCCAGGGCGGGGCGGGTGGCACCGCGGGGTGACGGGGAGGCGACGGGGGCGCACGCCGGGGCGTACGGGGCGGAACACGCCGATGGTGTGTCGGGGGCACACGCCGGAGGCGCGGAGGCGGCACAGGACGGCCCGCACCGACGCGACCCGCTGCCGTCGCATGCCGCGGCGGCGGGCCCGCTGCGGCACGCGGGACACGGCGCGGACCCGCCGGCGCAGGACACCGCGCCGACCCGCCCTCCGCGCGCGGGCCCCTTCCGCGCGGGAGCGCCTCAGCCCACCGGCTCCAGGAAGCCCTGCTCCACCAGCAGCCGGATCTGGGCCGGGGTCTGGTCGCGCAGCCGTACCGAGTCCTCGCCCATCAGCTGGGCGATGGCGTCCAGGATGCGGCCCGCGCTGAGCGTGCCGTCGCACACGCCCGCGAACCCGGCGCCCACCGTGTCCACCTTGGTGGCCCGGCGCATGCCGCGGTGCTGGCGCAGGACGACGTGTTCCGGGTCCTCGGCGCCGGGCAGCCCGACCTGCTCCTGCACCACCTCGCCGACCAGCCGGAAGTGATGGGTGAGCAGCGCCGCGTCGTCGTGCTCGCGGAGGTAGTCGAGGCGTTCGAAGTGCGCCCGGACGGTGTCCCCGAGGGGCTGCTCGACGGGATGCGGCCACTCCTCCAGCGTGATGGAGGGCTCGGCCGCGCCGGTCCTGCGCAGGGTGATCCAGCCGAAGCCGACCGCCTTGACCTTGCGCGCCTCGAACTCGTCGAGCCAGGCGTCGTAGCGCGCCTGGTACTCCGCCGGGTCCCCGCGGTGGTCCCCGGCGTCCCGCAGCCACAGCTCGGCGTACTGCGTGACGTCCTGCACCTCGCGCTGCACGATCCAGGCATCGCAGCCACGCGGCACCCACGACCTGAGTCGGTCCTGCCAGTCCTCCCCCGCCACGTGCTGCCAGTTGGCGAGGAACTGCGCGAACCCGCCCTCGTTCAGCCGTTCTCCCGCCTGCTGAACGAGCGAGCGGCACAGATCGTCCCCGCCCATGCCGCCGTCGCGGTAGGTGAGCCGGGCGCCGGGGGAGATGACGAAGGGCGGGTTGGAGACGACGAGGTCGAACCTCTCGTCGTCGCGCAGCGGTTCGAACAGCGAGCCCTCGCGCAGCTCGGCGGCGGGCGCGCCGGACAGCGCGAGCGTGAGCGCCGTGATGTGCAGCGCGCGCGGGTTGAGGTCGGTCGCCGTCACGCGCGTGGCGTGCCGGGAGGCGTGCAGCGCCTGGATGCCGGAGCCGGTGCCGAGGTCGAGGGCGGCGCCGACGGGGGTGCGCACGGTGATGCCGGCGAGGGTGGTGGAGGCGCCGCCGACGCCGAGGACGACGCCCTCGGCGTGCTGTCCGATGCCTCCCGCGCCGCCGACCGCGCAGCCCAGGTCGGACACGATGAACCAGTCCTCGCCGCCGGGACCGCCGTACGGCCGCACGTCCACGGTGGCGGCCAGCTCGTCGCCGCCCACCCGCACGAGCCACCCGGCCCCGACAGCCTCCTCGACGGGGAGCACCGCGGCCACGCGCGCGTGCGCCACGGGCTGCTGGAGCAGGAAGAGCCGTACGAGCGTCTCCAGCGGCGTGTCGCCACGGGTCGCCCTCAACGCGGGCACGGTCTCGCTGCGGGCCAGCGCCGCGTACACGGGCGCGCCGAGCAGTTCGAGCAGCCCGTCGGCGGTGAAGGAGGCGGCCAGCAGCGCGTCCCGCAGCCGCGCGGCGGCCTCGGGACGGTCGGCGGCGGGCAGGGGGGCGGGTCCGGAGTCAGTCACGGTCCCCATTGTGTCCCGTGTGTCCCGGGCGGGCCCGGGGGGACGGCAGGCCCGGCCGCCCCCCGCACACCCGGACGCCGGTCAGCCCGCCGTGGAGGCCGCCGACGGCGAGGACGACGCCGAGGAGGCGACCTTCTTGCAGCTCGGCTGCTGGGCGATGGCGTCCTGGACCTCGCCCTGCTGGAGGTTCTTCAGGGACTCGGTGCCGCTCTGGTGCTTCTTCTCCAGCTCGGTCATCTGCTGGGCGACGTCGTGCAGCCCGGAGGCGAACTTCGCCTGGTCCTTGGTGTTCAGGTCGTCGACCTGCTTCTTCAGGTCGCCGTAGGAGGCCGAGAGGCTGTTGAAGCTCTTCACGACGTCGCTGAGCCGCTTGGCGCCGCCGGAGACCCCGGGGGGCGCGCCGGCCTCGTTGACGGCCGTGGCGATCGCCTTGTAGCCGTCGGCCATGTCCTGGAAGGCCTTGGAGTCGGTCTTCTGCAGCGTCTCGGGCTTGGCGGTGTCGGCGGCCGTCGTGGAGATCGCCGCGTTCGCCGCCTTGATCTTCGCGTCCTGCGCGGGCACGGCGTCGCACACCGACTTGGCCCAGGCGACCAGCTTGGGGTCGGGCCCCTTGGGGGCGCTGTTGCTGCTGCATCCCGACAGCGCCACCACCAGTACCGCACCGCCGGACAGTGCGGCCGCGAGCTTCTTGTTCACCGGATTGGTCCCTTCCATGGCTCTCGGGCCCCGGACCCTACACGGCGGACGCACACGCTCCGCACACCGATCGCCCCCTAGGTACCTTTTATTACTCTTTGCGCGAGAGAAGGCTCACGACTGTGCCGTTACCGCACACGCAAACGGGCGGGCGGCGCGTCTCTCGTACGCGCCGCCCGCCCGCTCTTCGCGCAGGCTTCCTTCCGAAACCTACGAAACCACCGCCGCGTCGGCCGAGTTGGCGACCCGTTCGGCGCTCTCCTCGTCGTCGCCGACGGCGATGCCGCGCCGCTTGGAGATGTACACGGCCGTGCCGATGACCAGCAGCGCGAGGATCGCGACCCCGATCCGCACTCCGAGGTTCTTGTCGTTGCCGTAGGAGAACTTGATCACCGCGGGCGCGATGAGCAGCGAGACCAGGTTCATGACCTTCAGCAGCGGGTTGATCGCCGGACCCGCGGTGTCCTTGAAGGGGTCCCCGACCGTGTCGCCGATCACCGTGGCCGCGTGGGCCTCGCTGCCCTTGCCGCCGTGGTGGCCGTCCTCCACCAGCTTCTTGGCGTTGTCCCACGCGCCGCCGGAGTTGGCGAGGAACACCGCCATCAGCGTGCCCGCGCCGATCGCGCCGGCCAGGTAGGAGCCGAGCGAGCCGACGCCGAGCGTGAACCCGACGAAGATCGGCGCCATCACCGCGAGCAGACCGGGCGTGGCCAGCTCCCGCAGGGCGTCCTTGGTGCAGATGTCGACGACCTTGCCGTACTCGGGCTTCTCCGTGAAGTCCATGATCCCGGGCTTCTCGCGGAACTGCCGCCGCACCTCGAACACCACCGAACCCGCCGAGCGCGACACGGCGTTGATGGCCAGTCCGGAGAAGAGGAACACGACCGCGGCGCCCGCGATGAGGCCGACCAGGTTGTTCGGCTGCGAGATGTCCAGGGACAGGCTCAGCGGCGCGCCGGGCCCGGTGAGCTTCTCCCCGACGTCCTGCACGCTGGTGGTGATCGCGTCGCGGTACGACCCGAAGAGCGCCGACGCCGCGAGCACGGCGGTGGCGATGGCGATGCCCTTGGTGATCGCCTTGGTGGTGTTGCCGACCGCGTCCAGGTTGGTGAGCACCTGCGCGCCCGCGCCCACGACGTCGCCGGACATCTCGGCGATGCCCTGCGCGTTGTCGGAGACCGGACCGAAGGTGTCCATGGCGACGATCACGCCGACCGTGGTCAGCAGGCCGGTGCCGGCCAGCGCGACCGCGAACAGCGCGAGCATGATCGACGTGCCGCCGAGCAGGAACGCGCCGTACACGCCGAGCCCGATGAGCAGCGCGGTGTAGACGGCGGACTCCAGACCGAGCGAGATGCCGGACAGGATGACGGTGGCGGGTCCGGTGAGGGAGGTCTTGCCGATGTCGCGGACCGGGCGCCGGTTGGTCTCGGTGAAGTAGCCGGTCAACTGCTGGATGACGGCGGCGAGCAGGATGCCGATGGCCACCGCGATCAGGGCGAGGACCCGCGGGTCGCCGGCCTTGCCCTTGATCGCCGGGTCCGTCACGCCGCCGAGGTCGGCGTAGCTCGACGGCAGGTAGACGAAGACCGCGGCGGCGACCAGCGCGAGGGAGATCACCGCGGAGATGAAGAAGCCGCGGTTGATCGCGGTCATGCCGCTGCGGTCGGAGCGCCGGGGGGCGACCGCGAAGATGCCGATCATCGCGGTGATCACGCCGATGGCGGGCACCAGCAGCGGGAAGGCGAGCCCGGAGTCGCCGAAGGCGGCCTTGCCGAGGATCAGCGCGGCCACCAGGGTCACGGCGTACGACTCGAAGAGGTCGGCCGCCATGCCCGCGCAGTCGCCGACGTTGTCGCCCACGTTGTCGGCGATGGTGGCGGCGTTGCGCGGGTCGTCCTCCGGAATGCCCTGCTCGACCTTGCCGACCAGGTCGGCGCCGACGTCGGCGGCCTTGGTGAAGATGCCGCCGCCGACCCGCATGAACATCGCGATCAGGGCCGCGCCGAGGCCGAAGCCCTCCAGGACCTTCGGCGCGTCGGCGGCGTAGACCAGCACCACGCAGGAGGCGCCCAGCAGGCCGAGGCCCACCGTGAACATGCCGACCACACCGCCCGTACGAAATGCGATCTTCATCGCGGTGTGCGAGACGGCCGTGAGATCTTTTTCGGGTTCACCCTCGTCCGGGGTCGCTTCCCGGGCCGCGGCGGCGACCCGCACATTGCTCCGTACCGCGAGCCACATGCCGATATAGCCGGTGGCGGCCGAGAACACCGCACCGATCAGGAAGAACACCGAACGCCCGGCACGCTGATTCCAGTCGTCCGCGGGAAGCAGCAGAAGCAGGAAGAAGACGACGACGGCGAATACGCCGAGCGTGCGCAGCTGCCGGGCGAGATACGCCTTGGCACCTTCCTGGACCGCTTCGGCGATCTTCTTCATGTTGTCGGTGCCCTCGCCGGCGGCGAGCACCTGGCGCACCAGGATTCCCGCGACCACCAGCGCGGCGAGGGCCACGGCCGCGATGGCGGCCACGATGACCCGGTTGCCGTTGGTGAGCACCGCGGCTGCGAGGTATGTGGGGTGGTCCAACTCAGAGGGGTAAGAAAGCCCCGCCATTCGTCCTCCTTGACGCTTGGGCTGAGCTCAAGATGTGGACGGATTGTAGGTACCCCTGAACGATGCCAAAAGAGCACGGTAAACAGAATTGGCCCGCACGCTCCGGTGAGCAACCCCAAAAGAGGTAATGCCTCAAAAGCATTGACGGACACCGTCGGTCCCATTGAATCTTGATCGAATGATACGGCTATTGATCGTGAATTCCTTCACGAATTCCGGGCGCGCCTTCCGGGGCATCGGAAACGATCTGACCGAAACACGATCAGGGCCCTGCTCGGCAGGGCCCTGATCGTGTGTTCGTGTTCTTCGGGGTGACCGCGTCGGCCGACGGGAGCGGCTTCAGACGACAGTCGCGGCCTGCGGGGCGGCGGGCCAGGTCATGCGGATCAGACCGCCGTTCTCCCCGGTGGTGACCTCGACGTCGTCCACGAGGCCGCTGATGACCGCGAGGCCCATCTCGTCCTCCTCGGCCTCCACGTCCGCGTCCGCGGCGGCGCCCCGGGACACCCGCTCGGCGGGCACCGCGTGCGGGGCCTCGTCGCCGACCTCGATGGAGAACTGCTTCTCCTCCTCGATCAGCGCCACCTTCACGGGCGCGTCGATACCGCCGGTCTGATGGAGCCCCACGGCACGGGAGCAGGCCTCACCGACGGCGAGGCGCACCTCGTCCAGGACCGCCTCGTCCACTCCGGCCCTGCGCGCCACCGCGGCCGCCACCAGCCTGGCGGTCCGGACGTGCTCGGGCAGCGCGCTGAAGCGGAGTTCGACGGTGGCCATGCATCCCCCTCGCGACTACGGGACTGCGGTCGGGCGGACTCGCCGGGCCCGCCCCTCATGAACTTCGATACCCGGATCCACCCGGGCATACCCGGCACGGACCCCCACGACGTCGGGGACAGGCCGGAACCGTCCGGAACCAGGCAGAACCCACCACCGACCCACCGGTCCGCGAACCGGTCACCGGCCGTCCGGAGGGCGGCCGATGACCCGAAGTCGGCCGGTCGGTGACCCGAAGTCGGCCGGTCGGCCGCGGGCACGGGCCCGCGGCGGGTCGGTCGGGCTCAGTCGGTGGCCGCCACCGCTTCCTCGACCGAGGTGTGGATCGGGAACACCTTGGTGAGGCCGGTGATGCGGAAGATCTTGAGAATGCGCTCCTGGTTGCAGACCAGGCGCAGCGAGCCCTCATGGGCACGCACTCGCTTCAGGCCGCCGACCAGCACGCCGAGCCCGGTGGAGTCGAGGAAGTCCACGCCCTCCATGTCGACGACGAGGTGGAAATTGCCGTCGTTCACCAGCTCGACCAGCTGCTCGCGCAGCTTGGGCGCGGTGTAAACATCGATTTCGCCACCGACCTCGACGACCGTACGATCGCCGACGGTACGGGTCGACAGGGACAGGTCCACGGATCCTCCAGCACCTTGCTATCGAGCGGTCGTCCCTCGGGCACCTCGACTTGCGGCCCCCGGGACGCAACGCCAGCCGCGATGGCATTCAATCACTTACCGGCATGCGTGCACGACGCCTTGGCTCCATTGTCCGTCACGCCAGTGACACACTCGGTGCCGATGGCCAAGAATCACCGATCCGATCGACCCGTGCCGGACCCGGGGTCCCGCCCGTCGCCGGGCGCTGTCCTCGGCCGGCTCGCCTCCGGACCGAGCCGGGCTGCGCGCATCACTCATACGGAGCACTTGCCCCCGCGCACAGGCCGCCATGCCGTCTGGCCTGACCGGATTCGGTCCGAGGTGATCGCGGCCGTCCAGGAGTGCGGCATCGAGCATCCCTGGGCGCACCAGGCGCTGGCCGCCGAGCACGCCCTGGACGGCGACTCGGTGGTCGTCGCCACCGGCACCGCCTCCGGCAAGTCCCTCGCCTATCTCGTCCCCGTGATGTCCACCCTTCTGGAGGGATCGGGGGCGCCGAACGGCCGAGGGGCCACCGCGCTGTACCTCTCCCCCACCAAAGCGCTCGCGGCGGACCAGTGCCGGTCGGTGAAGGAACTTTCACGACCTCTGGGCACCGCGGTCCGACCCGCCGTGTACGACGGCGACACCCCGTACGAGGAACGCGAGTGGGTCCGCCAGTACGCCAACTACGTCCTCACCAACCCCGACATGCTGCACCGCGGGATATTGCCCTCCCACCCGCGCTGGTCCTCCTTCCTGAAGTCGCTGAAGTACGTCGTCATCGACGAGTGCCACACCTACCGGGGCGTCTTCGGCTCGCACGTCGCCCAGGTGCTGCGCCGGCTGCGCCGCGTCTGCGCCCGCTACGGCTCCTCGCCCGTCTTCCTGCTGGCCTCCGCGACCGCCGCCGAGCCCGCCGTCGCCGCCCGCCGGCTGACCGGCCTGCCCGTGGTGGAGGTCGCCGACGACGCCTCCCCGCGCGGCGAGCTGGTCTTCGCCCTGTGGGAGCCCCCGCTCACGGAGCTGCACGGCGAGAAGGGCGCGCCCGTACGGCGTACCGCCACCGCCGAGGCCGCCGATCTGCTGACCGACCTGACCGTGCAGGGCGTGCGCTCGGTCGCCTTCGTACGCTCCCGGCGCGGCGCCGAGCTGATCTCGGTGATCGCCCAGGAGAAACTGGCCGAGGTGGACCGCTCCCTGGTCCGGCGGGTCGCGGCCTACCGCGGCGGCTACCTCCCCGAGGAGCGCCGCGCCCTGGAGCGCGCCCTGCACTCCGGGGAACTCCTCGGGCTGGCCGCCACCACGGCCCTGGAGCTGGGCGTGGACGTCTCGGGCCTGGACGCGGTGGTGATCGCCGGGTACCCGGGCACCCGGGCCTCGCTGTGGCAGCAGGCGGGCCGCGCGGGCCGTGCCGGGCAGGGCGCCCTCGCGGTCCTCGTCGCCCGCGACGACCCGCTGGACACCTTCCTCGTCCACCACCCCGAAGCCCTGTTCGACCAGCCGGTGGAGTCGACCGTCCTCGACCCCGACAACCCCTACGTGCTCGCCCCGCACCTGTGCGCGGCCGCCGCGGAGCTCCCGCTGACCGACGAGGACCTCACCCTGTTCGGTCCCGCCTGCGCGGACGTGCTGCCGCAGCTGGAGGCCGCGAAACTGCTGCGCCGGCGGACCCGGGCCTGGCACTGGACCCGCCGGGAGCGGGCCGCCGACCTCACCGACATCCGCGGCGCGGGCGGCCGCCCGGTGCAGATCGTGGAGGAGGGCACGGGCCGCCTGCTCGGCACGGTCGACGCGGCCGCCGCGCACTCCACCGTCCACGAGGGCGCGGTCCACCTCCACCAGGGACGCACCTACCTGGTGCGCTCCCTCGACCTGGAGGACTCGGTGGCCCTGGTCGAGCAGGCCGACCCGCCGTACTCCACGGTCGCCCGTGACACCACCGCCATCTCCGTCCTGGAGACCGACACCGAGATCCCCTGGGGCGCGGGCCGGCTCTGCTACGGCTCCGTCGAGGTCACCAACCAGGTGGTCTCCTTCCTGCGCCGGCGCCTGATCACCGGCGAGGTCCTGGGCGAGACGAAGCTCGACCTCCCTCCTCGTACGCTGCGCACGCGCGCGGTGTGGTGGACGGTCACCGAGGACCAGCTGGACGAGGCCCGGATCACGCCGGAGATCCTCGGCGGCTCCCTGCACGCCGCCGAGCACGCCTCCATCGGCATGCTGCCGCTCTTCGCGACCTGCGACCGCTGGGACATCGGCGGCGTCTCCGTGCCGCTGCATCCCGACACCCTCCTTCCGACGGTCTTCGTCTACGACGGTCACCCCGGCGGCGCGGGCTTCGCCGAGCGTGCCTTCCACACCGCCCACGCCTGGCTCACCGCGACCCGCGAGGCCATCGCCTCCTGCGAGTGCGACGCCGGCTGCCCCTCCTGCATCCAGTCCCCCAAGTGCGGCAACGGCAACGACCCCCTGCACAAACGCGGCGCCGTCCGCCTCCTCACGGCCCTGCTGCGCGGGTCCCCCGACCCGTCGCGGAAGGAAGCGGACGCCCGGCCGGGTGAGGGGACGGCTTCGGCTCCTGGAGGGGTGCCGCGGGCCTGAGCGCGGCCGCGCGGGCAGGTCGGGACCGGCGGGGGCGGCGGTCGGCGGGGCGACGGCCGGCGTGGTGCCGTCGGGGCGGAGCGGCGGATCAGGGGCCGAGGGGCGGGGACCGGGGGATCGCGGGGTCGCGCGCCGCGGAGGGGTGGATCGAGGGGGCGGGGGCCGCCGGGTCGGCGGGCGGCACGTCCGGCGACGGCGCGCCGGGTGCCGTCGGACCCGCCGGGCCCGCTCTGGCCCGGACCTCCGCCGTGAACGGGCCGCTTCCCGAGGCCGCGGTCACGTCCGAGATCTCGCCCTCCACCGCGCACCGCACCAGCCGTGTCCCCTGGGCCGCGGCCAGCCGTCCCGCCCGGGCGCAGGCCGCCTCGCCGCCCTCGGCCCAGTGGTCCGCGGCCGCGAGCGCCGCCAGGTCCGCGCCGCCGGCCGCCCGGTGCCGGACGGCCACGGCCTGCCCGAGCGCCAGCACCGCGCCGAACACCACGCAGAGCACCGCGATCGCCCCGACGCTCCAGACGGAGGCGGAGCCCCGGTCGGAGCCGTACCGGTCCGCCGCCGTCCGGGCCAGAACCCGGACACGAACCGCCCGGACCCGAGCACGAACCCGAGGCCGGGCCCGGGCCGGCCCCCTCCCCCGCCTCACGTCCCATCCCCCTTCGCCCACTCATCCCCCTTCGCCCCGACCGTCTCCTCCGCCAACGCCACGGCCTCCTCGCGGAGTTCGAACGGCAGACCGCCGAGCACCGGCGGTCTCGCCACCACCGTCACCCGGACCTGGTCGCCCTCGCGCCCGACCGTCACCCGGGCCCCGCGCGGCGCCGCCTGACGGGTCACCGACAGCACCGCGCCGGGCGGGTCCTGGCGGGCGGCGGCCCGGGCGCCCGCGCGGGCCGCGTCCACGCACCGGATCCGCGCCGCCGCCGTGAGCAGCCCCCAGACCAGCGCCATCGTGAACGCCACCAGCACGCACAGCACCACGGCCGCCTCCGCCGTCACGAACCCGCGGTCCGAGCCCCGTTCACATCCGCGCACTGAGGGCCTTCTTCACGATGGACTGCAACTCCGCCCGGACCTGGCCGCTGGTGACGACCTCGTAGAGCAGCAGGGCGAATCCGACGGCCGCGATGATCCCCATCGCGTACTCGGAGGTCACCATTCCGGTATCTCCGCGGCATACCCGCCGCAGCCCGGACACCGCTTCGACGATCTTCCTTCTCATTTCAACTCCCGTGATATATCGGTCTGTTCTCGTCATTCCTGGTCAGTTCGTCGTGCCGTCGCCCACCGCCGTCCCTCACCTCCCCGCCATCACCCCGCCCGCCAGCCCGATGACCACCGGGAGCACGCCGATCGCGACGAAGGCGGGCAGGAAGCACAGCCCCACCGGCGCGGAGATCAGGACGGCCGCCCGCCGGGCCCGTGCCGTCGCCGCGCGGCCCCACTCCGCGCGGGTGTCCGAGGCGATGCGCGCCACCGGCACCGCGGCGGGCAGCCCCGACTCGTCGGCCCGCTCCAGCAGCCGTGCCAGGCCGCCCGCGCCGGGCAGCGCGGCCAGCCGGCGCCAGGCGTCCGCCGGTGCGCCGCCGAGCCGCACCTCCGCCGCGCCGCGTGCCAGCGCCTGGCCGACGGGGCCGCCCAGGGCCTCCCCCACCGCCTGCGCGGCGACCACCGGCCCGGCGCCGGCCGTGATGCAGGCCGCCAGCAGATCGGCGGCGAGCGGCAGTTGGCGCGCGGCACGGGCCGTGTCGACGGCCTCCGCCCCGTCCGCGGCCGTCCGCCGGTCCTGCCACCGCCAGAGCGCGGCACCGACGCCGAGCCCGAGCAGCGCCCCGACGACCCCGCCGACCAGCACCCAGACCCCGCCCGCCGCGCCCACGAGCGGCAGCCACCGCCGCACGGCCTCCCTCACCGCCCAGGGCCGCCTGGTCTCCGGCGTCTCCCGCGACAGCAGCCCGGCCGCCCGCTGCCGCGCGCGGCGCCCTCCGCGGACCGACAGCACCAGCCGCCCGCCCCAGCCGAGCGACCCCGCCACCACCACGGCCGTCCCCAGCCTGTGCACAACGTCCCCGTTCACGCCCTCACGTCTCCCTCCGCGTCCCGAACCGACCTGCCCGCCGCCCTCACCTCGCGCCGTCACCCCGCCCCCGCTCCGCGCACGATCCGCGCCGACCACCACAGCCCGGCCGTCTCGAACGCCGCGCCGATCAGCAGGCAGCCGAGGCCGGGTCCGCTGTGCAGGAGGACCCGCAACGGGGCGGCACCCATCGCCGCGCCGAGGAGGAGACCGAGGGCGGGGAGCGCGGCGAGCAGGACGGCGGTGGCACGAGCGCCCGCCAACTGGGCGCGCAGGTCGGCGCGTTGGTCCCGCTCGGCCCGCAGGGCGCCGTCCAGCCGGTCCAGTCCGGCCGCGAGTCCCGCGCCCTGGTCGACGGCCACCCGCCAGCAGGCGGCCAGTCCGAGCAGCCCCTCGGCGCCCGGCTGCCGGGCCGCCGCGGCGAGGGCGCCGGGCACGTCCCCGCCGAAGCGTGCCGCCGCGACCACGGCCGCCTGCGCGTCACCGAGCCCGCCCGAGTCCCGCGCCGCCCGCAGCAGCGCCTCGCCGGGCTGCCGTCCGGCCCGCACCTCACCGGCGAGCGCCCCGCACAGGGCGATCACCCGGTCCACCCGCCGTTCCCGATCGCCTCTCGCCTCTCCGGCCAGCCGCACCCGGCGCAGCACCGGCACCACGGCCGCCCCCGCGACGACCGGAATCACCGAGCTCCCCGGCAGCGCGAGCAGCAGTCCCGCGGCGAGCGCCCACCATTCGACTCCCAGGCGGCCACGCGAACGCCGGAGGAGCGAGGTCAGCCGGTCGCGGGCCGTCGGGCCGGTTCCTCCGCCCGCGGCCAGCAGCAGCCGCGCACGCCGCACCCCGTGGTGCCGTTCGCACAGCAGCCGGCCGAGCGCGCCGAGGCCGACCAGCGCGACCGCCATCGACATCTCACCCATCACCTTCGTCACCACCGCATCGCACCGCCGGGCCCTGCCCGCCGAACCCGTGCTCGGGGCCGAGACCCGCCGAGAGCCCGCACGCGTCGCCCAGGAGTTGCGCCAACCGCCCCCACCCCTTCTCCCGCACGAACGCCCGCTCCCCCCACCGCAGCGCGGGCACCGTCCGCACCAGGCCCGTGGTATCCCGCTCCAGGACGTGCACCTCCGCGATCCGGCGCCGGCCGGATCGGTCCCGTACCAGGTGGAGCACCACGGAGAGGGCGGCCGCCAGCTGGCTGTGCAGGGCGGCGCGGTCGAGGCCGGCGGCCGTGGCCAGCGCCTCCAGGCGGGCCGGGACGTCCCCGGCGGTGTTGGCATGGACCGTGCAGCACCCGCCCTCGTGGCCCGTGTTGAGCGCGGCGAGCAGATGGACGACCTCGGGGCCGCGCACCTCGCCGACGACCAGCCGGTCCGGCCGCATCCGCAGGGCCTGGCGCACCAGGTCCTCCAGGGTGACCAGCCCCGCCCCCTCCTGGTTGGCGGGCCGCGTCTCCAGGCGGACGACATGCGGATGGTCGGGTCTCAGCTCGGCGGAGTCCTCGGCGAGCACGATCCGCTCGTCGGCGCCGACCAGGCCCAGCAGGGCGCTGAGGAGCGTCGTCTTGCCACTGCCGGTGCCGCCGCTGACCAGGAAGGACAGCCGGGCGGCCAGCAGGGCCCGCAGGATCCGGTCGCCGCCGGGCGGTACCGTGCCGGCCGCGACGAGTTCGGCGAGGGTGAAGGCCCGGGGCCGTACCACCCGCAGGGCCAGGCAGGTGCAGCCGACGGCGACAGGGGGCAGCACGGCATGGAGTCGGGTGCCGTCGGGGAGTCGCGCGTCCGCCCACGGCCGGGCGTCGTCCAGCCGGCGCCCGGCCACCGCGGCCAGCCGCTGCGCGAGGCGCCGTACCGCCGCCGCGTCCGGGAAGGTCACCGGTGTCAGCTCCAGCCCGCCGCCCCGGTCCACCCAGACCCGGTCCGGCGCGGACACCAGCACGTCGGTGACCTCGGGATCCGCGAGCAGCGGCTCCAGGGGCCCGGTGCCGACGAGTTCGGACCTCAGTCGCTCGGCCACCCCGAGGATCTCGGCGTCCCCGAGCACCCGCCCCTGCGCGCGCAGCGCCTGCGCGACCCGCGCGGGAGTGGGCTCGGCCCCGCTCTCGGCGAGCCGCCGACGCACCCCGTCGAGCAGGGCCGCGCCGTCGGCTCGGTCGAATCCGGGAAAGGTCATCGCGCACCGCCCCCCTCGGGCAGCGCACGCTCCCGAAGCCATGCGGACCGGCCGCCGAGGCCATCGGCCGACGCCGCGTCGACCGCCTGATCAACTCCTTCGAAGCTCACCCGGCACCCCCGACTCCACCAGCACCCGCTCCCAGAACCCCCGGCAGAACCGGGCCAGCGGACTCCGGCCGCTCGCGCCAGGCGGTTTCCCGCCGCCCCTCGGCCGCAGCAGCCCGGGTTCCACCGGGACCTCCCCGGCCAGGGGCAGGCCGAGCAGCCGCGCCACCTCCTGGTCGTCCAGTCCGGGCGTGTACGGCCCGCGCACCGCGACCCGCAGGTCGCGGACGACCGTGCCGACGGCGGCGGCCACGCGCCCGGCCGCCGCGACCGCCCGCAGTTCGGCGGGGACGACGAGGAGGGCCAGGTCGAGCTGGGCGAGGACCTCGCCGACCCCGTCGTCCAGGCGGCGGGGCAGGTCGACCACGACGGTGCCGCCGCGGCGCCGGGCGGCGGCGAGCACCGCGCGCACGGCCTGGGGCGGCACCGCGACGCAGTCGCCGCGGTCCCAGCTGAGCACCCGCAGGGAGTGCAGCGCGGGCAGCGACTCCTCCAGGGCGCCGCCGCCGACCCGGCCCCGGGACGCGGCGAAGGCGGGCCAGCGCAGGCCCTCGGTCCCCTCGCCGCCGAGCAGCACGTCCAGCCCGCCGCCGAGCGGATCGGCGTCGACCAGCAGGGTGCGCAGCCCCTCGCGGGCGGAGGTGACGGCGAGCGCGCAGGACAGGGTGGACGCACCGGCCCCGCCCCGGCCGCCGATCACGCCGACGGTGAGGGCCGGGCGGCCGACCCCCTCGGCGACGTCGGCGATCCGGTCGACCAGCCACTGCTCGCCGTCCGGGAGCATCAGGACGTGGTCGGCGCCGATCTCCATGGCGCGGCGCCACACGTCCGGGTCGTCCTGGTCGCGACCGATCAGCACCACCTGGCGGCGGCGCGCGGCGCCGAGCAGCCGGTGGGCGGCGTCGTCCCCGACCAGGACGAGCGGGGCCGCCGCCCAGGCGTCCCCCTGGCCGGGGACGCCGGGGTGCACCTCGGGGGTCGCGCCCGCGGCCGCGCACAGGCGCAGCAGGTCGTCCAGGAGCGCGGCGTCCTCGGTGACGATGAGCGGACTGCCTCCGCAGGCGGGTGGTGGGTCATGGGTGATGGTTCCGGACACGGTGTTCCCCCTTCGCCGCGCGGCCCTGCGACCACGCGATTTCCCGGCACGTGGAGAACCGGCGAGCGGCTTCCATATGAACGGCCGGCACGAATCGGCCATACGCGTCCCGCAAACGGAACCGGCCGTGAACTCGCCGCGGCGGAGCGCGTGGGAATCACGATGCGGCGAACCGGGAAATCGTGTGGATCTTGGTGGAAAACCGTGGACAACTCAGGCCCTGTGAATAACTCCGTCACCCAAACCGGTGACCCCTGTACCGATCCCTGTGCGACATCCCCAGCGCAGCCCCACGATTACCGCGAGTAACGGATCGCGGGCGCACCGAAGCGGCGGTCGCGACGCGAGGGCGTCGGCCGCTGGGCCGTACGAGGGAAGGAAAGCGGCGAAAAAACCCGTCCGGACATGCGACGACCCCCGCCGGGGGGGAGAGCGGGGGTCGTCCCCACGGCCGACTCGGGGGGGGGAGGAGCCGGACCGGGTTAGCACGGTCGCGAACGATCCGTGACTTCCATGGTGTACCCGAGAGCCCTCTCAGGCAAACCCACGCGCCCCACCTTACGCCGAATGGTGGGCGCCTATGCTCGGGGACGTGGAAAACCACTCCTTGCCGCGCGCGGCGGCCTTCTTCGACCTGGACAAGACGGTCATTGCGAAGTCCAGCACACTCACCTTCAGCAAGTCCTTCTACCAAGGCGGGCTGATCAACCGCAGGGCCGCGTTGCGCACCGCCTATGCCCAGTTCGTGTTCCTCGTCGGCGGCCTGGACCACGACCAGATGGAGCGCATGCGCGCCTATCTGTCGGACATGGTCCGGGGCTGGAACCAGCAGCAGGTGCGGGAGATCGTCGCCGAGACCCTGCACGACCTGATCGACCCGATCATCTACGACGAGGCCGCCTCGCTCATCGAGGAGCACCACACGGCCGGCCGGGACGTGGTGATCGTGTCCACCTCGGGCGCCGAGGTGGTCGAGCCGGTCGGTGAACTCCTGGGCGCGGACCGGGTGGTGGCCACCCGCATGGTCGTCGGCGAGGACGGCTGCTTCACCGGCGAGGTGGAGTACTACGCGTACGGTCCGACCAAGGCGGAGGCGATCCGCGAGCTGGCCGCCTCCGAGGGCTACGACCTCGAACGCTGCTACGCCTACAGCGACTCGGCGACCGACCTGCCGATGCTCCAGGCCGTCGGGCACCCGCACGCCGTCAACCCCGACCGGGCGCTGCGCCGCGAGGCCGCCGCGCGGAGCTGGCCGGTGCTGGAGTTCCGCCGCCCCGTCCCGCTCAAGAAGCGGCTGCCCACCCTTTCCGTGCCGCCGCGTCCCGCGCTGGTGGCGGCGGCGGCCGTGGGAGCGGCGGCCGCGACGGCCGGCCTCGTCTGGTACGCCAACCGGCGCCGGGGCACCGCCTGAACCCCGCCCTCGGACGAGACCTTCCGCCGAGACCCGCCCGGCAGGACCGTCCGAGGAGAACCGTCCGAAGGGACCCGCCCGGCGAGATCCGTGACGAGCCCGTCCCGCGGAACCCGCCCGCCGACGCCCGTTTCGCCCCCGCTCGCCCCTGCTCGTACCTGAAAGCAAAGAAGTACGAGCAGGGGTTCCGCTTGCCGCCGACGCGCGATACAAAGAAGTCAGCGGCCCGCGCGACCAAGGAAATCCGAGAGGATCCCCGATCACGACGCATTGGCCCACGGACCACCGCATGCACACCGGGCACCCACGCGACGTCGACCCGTCGATTACGGGCCAGCCGCACCAGGTGCGGGCAAAGTCCCCGACCTGATGGGTGAGTTTTCGAGGACGCCTGGTAACCCGGTGCTCATGCCAGCGGCGGTACGAGTACTCGTACCGCCGCACCCCTGTCCGGGCTCCCCCGAGCCGCGGCTCAGGCCGCGCCGCGCTGCAGCGCCTCGCACACCGCCGTCGACTCGCGCACCCCGAACTCGACCGCGCGTCCGCAGTGCGCGATCCAGGCCGCCATGCCCTCCGGAGTGCCCGAGACATAGCCCTCCAGGGCCGCCAGGTACTCGGCCCGCCCCTGTTCGGCATGGCCGACCTCGGCCGGGCAGATCGCCTTGGGGTCCAGGCCGCTGCCGATCAGCACGATGCGCTCGGCGGCCCGCGCGACCAGCCCGTTGTGCGAGGTGAAGGGGCGCAGCGCGAGTAGTTCGCCGTGCACCACGGCCGCCGTCACCAGCGCCGGGGCGGAGCTGCCCGCGATGATCAGGTCCGCGAGGCCCTCCAGCCGCCCGGAGACCTCCCGCGCGTCCGGCAGCGGCAGCTCGACCAGCGGCTCGTCCACCGCCTCGCCGTCCTGGCGCGGCCGGCCGACCCGGCTGTCGTCGCTCGCCGCGGCCACCAGGTGCAGCCGGGCCAGCACCCGCAGCGGCGACTGCCGCCAGATGGACAGCAGTTGGCCCGCCTCGGCGGTCAGCCGGAGGGCCGCGCCCATCACCCTGGCCTCGTCATCGGTGCCGAAGTCGGTGCGCCGGCGCACCTCCTCCAGGGCCCAGTCGGCGCCGGAGAGCGCCGCCGAGCCGCGGGCGGCGCGCAGGGCCGCCTCGGAAGTGATCTCATTGCTGCGTCGGCGCATGATCCGGTGCCCGTAGACACGGTCCACGGCCTTGCGCACGGACTCCACGGACTCGGCCACGCCGGGCAGTGCGCCCAGGGCCGCGAGCGGATCGGCGGTCGCGCCTGTCGTACTCATGAGTACGACCCTACGCACCCGACCGGCAGACCCCACGAAGGAGTGGTCTTCTTCACTCGACCATGCCACCGAAAGCTATCGGGCGACTACGCTTGGTGAACATGAAAATTGCTTTCGTCGGGAAGGGCGGGAGCGGCAAGACCACGCTCTCCTCCCTCTTCGTCCGCCATCTCGCCCAGGCCGGGGCCGCCGTCGTGGCGATCGACGCGGACATCAACCAGCACCTCGGCCCCGCGCTCGGCCTGGACGAGACCGAGGCGGCGGCGCTGCCCGCGATGGGCGAGCGGCTGCCGCTGATCAAGGACTATCTGCGCGGCAGCAATCCGCGCATCGCCTCCGCCGCCACCATGATCAAGACAACCCCGCCCGGCCGGGGCTCACGTCTGGTGCGGGTGCGTGAGCCCAATCCGGTCTACGACGCCTGCGCGCGCCCGGTGGAGCTCGACGGCGGCGCCGTCCGCCTGATGGTCACCGGTCCCTTCAGCGACGCCGACCTGGGGGTCGCCTGCTACCACTCCAAGACGGGCGCGGTGGAGCTGTACCTGAACCACCTCGTCGACGGCCCCGACGAGTACGTGGTGGTCGACATGACCGCGGGCTCGGACTCCTTCGCCTCCGGGATGTTCACCCGCTTCGACATGACGTTCCTCGTCGCCGAACCGACCCGCAAGGGCGTCTCCGTCTACCGCCAGTACAAGGAGTACGCCCGCGACTTCGGCGTCGCCCTGAAGGTCGTCGGCAACAAGATCCAGGAGCAGGACGATGTCGACTTCCTGCGCGCCGAGGTCGGGGACGACCTGCTGGTCACGGTCGGGCGCTCGGACTGGGTGCGGGCCATGGAGAAGGGCCGTCCGCCGCGGTTCGACCTCCTGGAGGAGGCCAACGCGCGTGCGCTCGCGACCCTGCGGGCCACCGCGGACGCCACGTACGAACGGCGGGACCGGGAGCGCTACATGCGCCAGATGGTGCACTTCCATCTGAAGAACGCCGAGTCGTGGGGCAACGAGCGCACCGGGGCCGACCTGGCGGCGCAGGTCGACCCCGGGTTCGTGCTCGGCGAGGGTATGGAGGCGGGCGTCGAGACGGGCATCCAGGCGGGCGTCTCGACACCCGCGTGAAGACCCCGTTGCGAGGACTACGGCGCGAGGACCTCGGTGCGAGGACCCCGCTGTGAGGACCTCCGCCTGACAACTCCCGCCCGGCGGCTATCCCTTGACCGCCGGCGCCCCGGGGACCCCCTTGGGCGCCGGGGCCGGGCGGCCGGAGAGGAAGGACGCCCAGCCCTGCTTGGGCGCCTCGCCCACTTTCAGGCCCCGCAAACTGTCGAGGGTCTTGGGGTCCTGGGCGTCCAGCCAGTCGGCCAGCTGATGGAAGGAGACGCAGCGCACCTCGGGCCTGTTGCAGACCTTCTTCACGACTTCCTCGACGGCGCGCATGTAGGTGCCGCCGTTCCAGGACTCGAAGTGGTTGCCGATGATCAGGGGCGCGCGGTTGCCGTCGTAGGCCCGCTCGAAGCCCTGGAGGAGTCCGTCGCGCACCTGGTCACCCCAGGAGTCGAACTTGTCGGGGTCGCCCTGGGTCTGGGTGCCGGACTGGTTGATCATGAAGTTGTAGTCCATGGTCAGCTGCTCGTAGTCGTGCCCGGGGAAGGGGACCAGCTGCATGGACAGGTCCCACAGGCCGTCCTTCTTCTTCGGCCAGAGCTGGTTGTCGACCCCGCTGGAGTCGTAGCGGAAGCCCAGCTGGCGGGCCGCCTTCACGAAGTTCTCCCGGCCCTCCAGGCAGGGAGTGCGGCCCCCGATCAGCTCCTTGTCGTAGTCGAAGGGCAGCGGGGCCGCGTTCTTCATGCCCGAGTTCGTCTTCCAGTTCTCCACGAACTGCTTGGCCTGGGTGATCTCGCTCTTCCACTCGTCCACCGACCAGGTGCCGACCCCGCCGTCGGGCCCGCAGAAGTGGCCGTTGAAGTGGGTGCCGATCTCGTTGCCGTCCAGCCAGGCGAGCCGGGCCTGCTTGACGGTGTCGCTGATCCCCCGCTGGTCGTTGAAGCCGATGTCGGAGCTGCCCGGCGAGTGCTGTGGCGGCTTGTAGAGGTCGCGTTTGTCCTCGGGCAGCAGATAAACCCCGCTGAGGAAGAACGTCATATTGGCGTTGTTCTCCTTGGCGACCTTGCGGAAGTGCGAGAACAGCTTCTGGCTGTCCTCGCCCGCCCCGTCCCAGGAGAAGACGACGAACTGCGGAGGCTTCTGACCGGGCTTCAGCCGCTCGGGCCTCGGCAGATGGGGCTGCGCGCCGGTGTACGCGGTCGATCCGTCGCCGATCAGCCGCAGGACGCTCTTGGGCGCGGGTGCCGCGGGCGCCCCCTGCTGCGGGCCGGACGTCCCCCGCTTCGCACCGTCGGGGCCGGTCCCGCAGGCCGCGAGCGACGCGGCACAGGCCGCGGCGACCACGCCGACGGCGATCCTCTGGGTGGCGGCCATGTTCCGCCCACCTTCTTCCTTCTCTCAGACGAACGCTGGCGAGGGCTTTTGTGGTGATCCGCCAGGTTTGAACCGGCGGCGCCGCCCAAGATCGCATGAACCCGAGAAGGAATTAGTACGACAAGCCGATCAAATGATTTATCCATCATCGCGAGGGATCGCTTAGGCCATTCGCCCCGAAAAGTTCGGAATAGTCTTTACGCGGCGTTACCTACCCTTTATGGAGCGCTACTCCGCCCCGCACCCCACATCCCCATAGGTCTAAACCAATTTTCCGGACGACCCTTGTCACCGGCCCCCCACGTCTGATGAGCTGTGGCCTGGGACACATCGGACACCCTCGAAAGGCGGATGTCGTGAGCAATGAGAGCCTGGCCAACCTGCTGAAGGAAGAACGCAGGTTCGCGCCCCCCGCCGACCTGGCCGCGCACGCCAACGTCACCGCGGAGGCGTACGAACAGGCCAGCGCTGACCGGCTCGGCTTCTGGGCCGCCCAGGCCCGCCGGCTGACCTGGGCCAAGGAACCGACCGAGACGCTGGACTGGTCGAA